>JAGPIY010000088.1 GCA_018054715.1 Bacteroidaceae bacterium | reverse complement strand
CCTGCAATGTGTGGGGTGGAGAGAAAGGCGAGTGCCAAAAGTTCGGGCAATGGATGAGGCTCGTTTTCCCACACATCAATAACCGCTTCTTTCACCGATCCATTTTTGAGTGCCTCTACAAGTGCTTGATTATCGACAACTTCACCTCGTGAGGTATTGATTAGTACACTCTTTTTAGTAAGAGATTTAAAAAAGCTAGCGTCTGCCAGATGATAGGTAGGATACTTCCCTTCACGAACTAGAGGGGTGTGAAAGCTTAGAATGTCGCAATGCTTGGCCAATTCAGGTAACGAATAAAAATACTTTTCTCCATGGTGGTCTGTACTCCCTTCCTTCTCAGCTCTTGGTGGGTCGGAGCACATCACTTTTAGTCCGAGTTCATGCGCCATTTTCGCCACGCGTGAGCCAACATGGCCTACTCCGACAATGCCTATCGTTAAGTCGGTAAGTGGAGTGTCGAACTTCTCGGAAAGAAGATAAAGAGCTGATTCGAGATATTGTGCCACGCTATCTGCATTGCATCCGGGGCAGTTCGTCCAGAATATGCCCTGCTCTTTGCAATATTGGGTGTCAATATGGTCGAATCCGATGGTTGCAGTTGCGATAAATCGGACTGAACTGCCTGCTAAAAGGGAAGCATCACAATGAGTTCGTGTGCGAATAATGAGAGCATCAGCTTTAAGTACTGCTTCGGCATTAATGTCACCTCCCGGCAAATAAGTAACTGTAATCGGCTCCTTCCATTGGAGCTGTTCAATTAAGCCCTTTATATAGGGTATCTTGTCATCAATAATAACGTGCATATTGCAAAAAGCTTAAAGATTTATTTATAAGAAGAACAAAGTAGAAATAAATAAAAGAGAAATTGATGCTTTTAAACAGACACCTCTAAGCGTTTTCCCTAGTGTCCTCTTTAAATCGTTTTTCTAAACCTCCTTCTTGTTGTATTTTATCAAGTGTGGTATCTGTTTTTAAGACTCCTTTCGAAAGAATCAGTACACGATCAGCTACTTTTTCAACTTCTGAAAGAGTATGTGTTGAGAAGAGAATACTCTTGGCTTTTCTTAAATCCTGAATAAGATTTAAAATGCTTTCTTGCTGATTGGGGTCGAGTCCGGAAAGAGGTTCATCTAAGAGTAATACGGGTGCATCCGGAAGCAATGCGGCAGCTAGACCTACCCGTTGACGAAAGCCTTTACTAAGTGCTGCAATCTTTTTTTGACTAACTTCGGTGAGCATGCAACAATTTATGACTTCTTCCACACGGTTGCTCGGAATTTCTCCTCGTAATTTGCTGATGAAAGTAAGATATTCTGTAACATACATTTCAGCGTATAACGGATTGTTTTCGGCTAAATAGCCAAATGAAGCTCTTGCGGTAAGAGGATTTTCGAAAGGGGAATGTCCACAAATTGAAACTTCGCCATGATCAGGTAGGAGAGATCCGGTAAGGATGCGAAGAAGTGTACTTTTGCCGGCTCCATTCGGCCCTAAAAATGCAACCACCTCTGACGATCCAACTTGAAAACTAACATCTGATAGAGCCGATTTCCCGGCATAACTTTTATCGAGGTGCGAAATAGCGATGGACATGTATTCGTGAATTATATAATGTGTGCAAATATACGAATTATAAATACAAATCTACGGTTTTTATTTCAATATGCTTGTGCATATCGGAAATATTCTGTATTTTTGCACGCTTAAACTTTTAATTAATAACGTAAAAGTATGAATTTTAGTACCCGCTCGAACGACATTTTTGCACAAGCTACAGCCGATTATCATATTACGGATAGTGTGGATGCAGAGATGGTAAATCCCTTTAAAGCAAAAACAATAGAGTTTTATTTATATTTAAAAAATTGGATTGATGCTGTACAATGGCATTTTGAAGATTTAATTCGCGACCCGAAAATTGATCCTGTAGCTGCCTTGGTGCTGAAACGCCGTATCGACAAGTCGAACCAAGATCGTACGGATCTTGTTGAATTGATCGACAGTTACTTTTTAGATCTATACAAGGACACGATATCAATGGAAGGTGCTTCTATTAACACAGAAACGCCTGCTTGGGCTATTGACCGATTGAGTATCCTTACACTGAAAATTTATCATATGCAGCAGGAGGTGTTGCGCACCGACTCTAGTCCTGAACATCATGCGCAGTGCCAGAAAAAATTAACTATTTTGCTAGAACAGCAAGTGGATCTTTCGTTGGCCATAGACCAACTTCTTGCCGACATTGCAGCTGGAAAAAAATACATGAAGCTTTATAAGCAAATGAAGATGTATAATGACCCAGCTTTAAATCCGGTATTATACGCAAAAAGATAATGGCGTAATGCCTATCTTTAGTAAACCGGATCATGAAAATACTTCTTATTCGCTTTTCTGCGCTTGGTGATGTGGCAATGACACTTCCTGTAGTGTGGTCATTGGCTAGGCAATATCCCGACTTGGAAATTACGATACTTTCTCGTAAATCGTTTGGTGCTTTGTTTGAGCAGTTGCCTGCTAATGTTCGTTTTATAGGTGTTGACTTTAAAGCAGAGCATCGAGGAGTGATCGGGTTGCATCGACTTTTTTATGAGGTATTAAATCCTTTAAAGTTCGATTATATAGCTGATCTACATTGGGTTTTACGCTCTATGATTCTTGATCTTCGTTTTCGTTTCGCTGGAGCCTCAGTAGCCCATATTGACAAAGGGCGTGTTCAGAAAGGAAAGCTTACTAGACAGAAAGAGAAAGTGTTTGTACCTTTGCGTACATCTTTTGAGCGTTATGCCGATGTTTTTAGAAAGTTAGGCTTCCCTATAAAGTTAGATTTCACAAGTATATTTGAAGGGAAAGGTGATTTTTCACTTATTGCCGACTTTACAGGATCGAAGGGAGCGGATCGTTGGGTTGGTATCGCTCCGTTTGCGAAGCACCAAGGTAAAATATTTCCATTGGAGAAAATGGAAAAAATTGTGGCTTATTTTGAGGGACAACCTCAATTAAAGTTGTTTCTCTTTGGTGCAGGAAAGGAAGAACGTGAGGTGCTGAGTAAGTGGAAGGCCAAATATCCATCGGTGTTAGTTACCGAGGGGAATTTGCGAATGAATACTGAATTGATTTTAATGAGCCATTTGGATGTCATGATCTCTATGGACTCTGCAAATATGCACTTAGCTTCTTTGGTTGGGACTCCTGTGGTAAGTATTTGGGGAGCTACTCATCCTTTTTGTGGTTTCTTGGGCTGGAAACAAAGTGAATCGAATTGTGTACAGGTTGATTTAGATTGTCGTCCTTGCTCTGTGTTCGGTAATAAATCTTGTTTTCGAGGTGATTATGCTTGCATGAATTCTATCGATACGCAAGTGATTATTGACCGAGTGGAGAAAATCTGCGCTACTCCTAACTGTAATTAATTAGCAGGTAGCATTTTATTTTAATACATTGTATGAAGTTGTTCTATTATATATTATTCCTTTTTTGGCATCTGTGGTCGTTCTTACCATTTCGACTTCTTTATTGGATTTCCGATTTGCTTTATTATCCTTTGTACTATTGCATTCGTTATCGTCGAGAAATAGTACGTAAGAATCTAATAGAATCATTTCCAGAGAAAGACTTAGATGAAATTATATCTATCGAAAAGAATTTCTATCATTACTTTTGCGATTACTTGATGGAGACGGTCAAACTAAGTTCTATGAGTGAGAAGCAGATGCGAAAGCGTATGACTTTTGGAGGAATAACGGAGTTGAACCAAGTGCTAGAGAAGCAAAATTGTGTAGTTTACATGGGGCATTATTGCAATTGGGAATGGATCATTTCTCTGCCATTGCATTTAGCAAAGAAGGTTACAGCTTCTCAAATCTATCATCAACTGGAAAACAAAACCTTTGATGATCTCTTTTTGCGAATACGTGCACGTTTTGGAGGAGTGAATATTGAAATGACTCATGCCTTGCGAAAGTTGCTCCAATTTGAAAAAGATAAGAACCGCTTTGTGATTGGCTTTATTTCAGATCAAGCACCGAATTGGAACAATATAAATTTGTGGGCCGACTTTCTGCATCACGATTCGGCTATATTTACCGGAGCAGAGCGTATTGCGCGCAAAGTGAATGCGGCTGCTTACTATCTTGAAGTTTCTCGGGTAAAACGAGGATACTATCATGCTGAATTTGTGAAGATGACAGATCGTCCTAACGAATGCCCAAATTATAGTATAACCATTGATTATGCGCATCGGCTGGAGCAAACTATTCGCAAGAATCCACAGTATTGGCTTTGGACTCATAATCGTTGGAAGCGTACGCACGAGGAATACTTGAGGCGTATGCAAGCTGAAGTTTAATAACAATGAACAAGTTGAACTCTCTTTTTGGTTCGGGCAAGAATAGTAAACTAAAGTACTATATAATTAGTTCTTTGCGTGGATTAGTGCCTTCTGCCTGGCTTCAACATCGCCTTCCGATGGTGTTGCAAGGTGTAGAGAATCGTTCGGATAAGCTTGCAATAGAAGATCGAGTGAATTACTATAACCGACTTCCTGCAGGTAGTTTTTTACCGAATAATGCGCCTAAATTGCAAGATTTTCGCAAGAAAGGACATCGCTCAGTGTATTATTATGATACGTATGAGTATGTACGTTGGTTTCCAGAGCATTACCGTTGGTGCTATGTTTTTGGTGATGTACGTGAAGTACCGGAAGTTCCTTCTATTGTTAAAAGCCGCCCACTGGTTGCTGAAAATGCGAATTCCGTTTTGTTGAATTTAAACAAAGTAAGGCATTTCATCTTTCTCAAAGATCCTATTCCTTTCCGAGCAAAGCAAAACCGAGTAATCTTTCGTGGAGAAGTAGATGGCAAACTAGGCCGTCTTCAGTTTATGGAGCGTTGGTATGGACATCCGATGTGTGATTTAGGTGATGTGTCTTCTAAAATAAACAATCCTTTGTGGATGTCCTCTAAACGATCTATTTATGAGCATCTCGACTATAAATTCATCATGGCTCTCGAAGGAAATGATGTGGCTAGTAATTTAAAATGGGTGATGAGCTCTAATTCATTAGCTGTAATGCCACCCCCATGCTTCGAAACTTGGTTTATGGAAGGACGTTTGATTCCCAATTACCATTATGTAGCTATCAAGCCCGACTTCTCAGATCTTGAAGAACGTTTGCAATATTATATTGATCATCCCGAAGAGGCTGAACAAATCATTCAACATGCTCACGAATGGGTTGATCAGTTTAAAGACCCAATGCGTGAAAAATTAATTTCACTTTTAGTACTCGACCGTTATTTTTGCAGAAATGGACAAAAATAGGAAACAGCTTCGTACGAAGCAAAAAGGGAAAATGGCGATGTTGGTGAACAACTTTCTCGCTTTTCTTTGGAATTTAGCGATGGTCTTCCTCGCTTTCCAAGTTTGTAGACTTGTATTTCTTGCGGTAAATAGCAGCTATTTTCCGGATCTCTCGTGGGCACATTTGCGTGAAATGCTGGTCGGCGGACTTGTGTTCGACACTTCTGCTATTTTGTATACAAATCTATTGTATCTCTTTTTAATGCTCATTCCTTTCTCTTTTAAAGAAGGGAAGAACTATCAAACAATAGCAAAATGGATTTTTGTAGTTACCAACTCATTGGCTGTGTTTGCAAATCTAGCCGATGTTGTTTATTTTGCTTATACCAATCGACGTACAACAAGTACTGTGTTTAAAGAGTTTACGCACGAAGGAAATCTCGGTACTATTGTAGGAGATGAATTGCTAAATCACTGGTATCTTACTTTATTAGCTATTGGCATTGTATTTTGTTTTGTCTACTTCTATCGTAAAGCCGATGCAAAAACGAGTCAGCATCATTGGTCGTATTACCCGATGCAAATGCTTTTTTTAGTATTGTTTGCTCCTTTAACTGTGTTTGGTATGCGTGGAGGTATTGGCTCTGCTGTTCGTCCGATAACCGTGAGCAGTGCTAACCAATATATTGATAATCCGGTAGAAGCCGGACTTGTACTAAATACTCCTTTCTCTATTTACCGTACAATTGGAAAAGATGTGTTTGTGGATCCGAAGTATTTTTCCGATGAAAAGGAATTGGAAGCTATATTTACCCCAGTTCATCCATCAACCTCGAAGAAGTCTTTTCGACCGAAGAATGTAGTCGTGCTTATTGTCGAAAGCTTTGGAAAGGAATATATAGGAGGACTTAATCGCCAATTAGAGGGAGGAAAGTATAAGGGATATACTCCTTTTGTCGATTCGTTAGCAGCTCAAAGTCTGACGTGGTCGTATACCTTTTGTAACGGCAGAAAGAGTATCGATGCAATGCCTTCCATTCTTTCCGGCATCCCTATGTTTATAGAACCCTTCTTTTTAACGCCAGCTTCTTTGAATAAAGTCGGAGGATTAGCAGAAACATTAGGTCGTAAGGGTTATTATAGTGCCTTCTTCCATGGCGCAAAGAACGGCTCGATGGGCTTCCAGGCATTTTCTCGTGCAACGGGTTTCAAGGACTATTATGGGCGTACAGAGTTTGATGCCGATAAGCGTTACCGAGGTGATCTTGATTATGATGGCACTTGGGCAATCTGGGATGAGCCTTTCTTGCAATTCTTTTGCGATAAGATGAGCAGTTTTAAACAGCCTTTTGTTACCGCCTTATTCACAGCGTCTTCGCATCATCCGTTTGTGATTCCTGAGAAGTACAAGCAACGTTTCCCCGAAGAAGGATTGCCTATTCATAAATGTATCCGTTATACCGATCATTCTTTGCGCGAGTTTTTCGAAAAAGCGAAGAAGCAACCTTGGTATGCAAATACCCTTTTTGTGCTGACAAGCGATCATACAAACGTAAGCGATCATCCTGAATACCAAACGTCATTGGGTGGTTTCCGTGTACCTTTGCTGTTCTTTTCTCCTGCAGGCGATTTAAAAGGCTGCCCGAAAGACGTAATTGCACAGCAAATTGATATCATGCCTACCGTATTGGGTTATTTAGGTTACGATCAATCTTATTTCTCGTTTGGCTGTGACTTGCTTCATACCCCTGCAGAGCAAACCTATGCCGTGAATTATCTGAACGGAATTTATCAGTATGTAAAAGGGCGATTCTTGTTGCAGTTTGATGGAGTACGAAGCATTGGAATGTATGATCACACCACCGATTCGATGCTTCGTCATAATCTTCTTGGGAAAGTTGCGGTGCAAGGGGTGATGGAACGTGAACTAAAAGCGATTATCCAGCAGTATATGAGTCGAATGTTGACAGATCGAATTTCTGTGAACCCGAATTCAAAGTAGGGCAGGTAAAAATAGCTATTCTCCTACTCTTTTATTTGCTTTAAGGTACTGGGTCATATCCACTTCCTCCCCATGGATGGCAGCGTAAAATGCGCCGTATACTTAGATAAAGGCCTCGAAAGGGTCCATGCTTTTTAAGCGCTTCAATTGCATACTGTGAACATGTTGGGGTGAAACGACACGAAGGTGCAGTATGTGGGGAGATACAGGCGCGATAAAAATAAACGGGCAGTAGCAAAAGCCAAGTAAGAAAAATACGGAAATACTTCATCTTAGTGCGAGGTAAGGTGCACAAAGATACGAAAGTTCCATAAAACTACCAAGTTACTCCGCAATAAATGATTCTTTTTTACGTTTTGTAAC
>JAGPIY010000087.1 GCA_018054715.1 Bacteroidaceae bacterium | reverse complement strand
GTAGTCAACAAGTTACCGATGCTTGTAAAAAGTATGGTGGATTTTATCTGGGTTCAATTGGCGGCCCTGCTGCGATCCTTTCACAAAGCAGTATTAAAAGCATTGAATGTGTAGAATATCCGGAACTCGGCATGGAGGCTATTTGGAAAATTGAAGTGGAAAACTTCCCTGCATTTATTCTTGTGGATGATAAAGGAAATGATTTCTTTAAGCAAATTGAGGCTCGTTGTGCAAACTGCAGCTTGAAATAAAGTCACTATAGTCAAATAAAAAAAGGAGCTTGCATCCATAAAGTGGTGCAAGCTCCTTTTTTTATTTGACTCCCTTTTATGTACTATGAGAGTTGAAATTCAGTTCGAATTATCCGACGTTATTTTTTGCCGGGACGTAATTCATCGGGTGAACTTTTTGTATAAGAACTTATTTTTGGAGCAATCTTAGTAAATAGGTCGCTAATATGTTCTTCTTCTACAGAGAATGTAGGTTGGAAATCGCTAGAGTTCATATATTCGAAAATGCATTGACGAAGCTGGCGTGCAACGATACGGTGCTCAAGATCCTTGTTCAAATCCATCGAAGTCATTAATAGTTTGCCATTTCCTACTTTTGCTTCGAAGAGCATACCCGCTTTTCTACTTACAAACCAAGTGTCGATAGTTTGTACCGTTGGCTGGAAATCAGCAGGGAAGTCAGTGAATTGCATTACTTGCGTTTTGTTGGCTAGCTCCCACCATTGCAAATCGCTGTGAAAGCTCGTTGGAAAGTTCTTGAAGAGCGGATGCTTCTCGTCGATATAAAGTCCTGTGGTATGTGGTGGACGCATCTTGAACCAAGAAGTGTTCCAGAAACAAGGAGTGAAATACTGTACAATGTCTTTGCCGTAGGAAATCTTTCCGGCAGCGAGCAACAAGACTTTCCCACCTTCTGCCAATTTCTGTTTTGCTTTGGCGTCAAGAGAGTCAGTTACATAAATGTCGCCTGCGTTTTCTTTGGCGAGTTTATTAGGATATACCCAGAAGTTCCAATCGTTCTTTATATTAGTTCCTTCAATAGAAACCTCTAAGTTAAGTTGTTGAGCTTTCGTAATTTGAGTCAACGGGTATGTAATTTCGCCTAATGCAATGTTCTGTCCAACGGGAATATCGAGTCGATTGACCACATTAGTTTGCAAGACCTCTCCTTGAGCATTGGTAATGCGATAGCGTATTTCTGCATTTAAAATAGGAGACTCTTGGAAGTTTGCAACTTCCAACTGGGCGTTTAGCGATTCTGCATTCGTATAAACGAATTTAGGAAGGCGGGCTAGAAGTACAGTAGGTGCACAGAAGCGAGTCCATTCTTTCGCATCTACATATCCTTTTTCGCGAAAGAATACGTTCAATGGTCCAACAATGGCAGTGCCCTGTCCCGAGTAATCGTTGAGTGCGAGTAGCTGGAATCCGGCATAGTCTGGGGTACGTAAGGTTCGTTCTATTTCGTTTTTATAGCAGAGTATTTGCAGTTTACCAGAAGCCATCAAGAAGTGCTTTGCCTGCGAAGCCATATGGTTCTCTTTTAGCAGATCTTCAAAGATTTCGAAGTTGCGTGCTCTGGTAACACCTGTATATTGTGAAATTTCGGAGAAGTCAGGGAAGGCACACCATTGTCCCGTTTCGTGCGATACGTAGGGTTGTTTCACAGAATCGATGCGTGCACGATAATCACTCATTGATTCGGGCATACTGCGTGTCCAGTCTAATCCTCGTGCACCTGCTTTTACATGATATTCGCTACGAGGCTGCCATTGCCAGCTTCCGCCTACCGAAGCTCCCGTATATACACGACGAGAGTCTGTTGCTTTAATCTTTGCATTCATATCAGCCACAGCATCCACCCAACGCCCTGCAGGTTCATTGCCCACGGCAAACATGCAGAAAGAAGCATAGTTGCCGTAAGTTTCACTCATCCGCAGTCCTTCGGTTAGCAAATAGTCGTCGATAGGATCGCCCATTCCTAGTTTTACTCCGTGGTTTGGCCAGCTTCCGGCTTCCGGTTGAATGTAGAATCCAACGCGATCTGCAGCCTTAAAGGCAACTTCCGGTGGACAGAAAGAATGAAAACGCATGTGGTTTAAACCATATTCACGACACTTTTGGAAAACCTTCATCCATGAATCGAGATCCATTGGTGCGTAGCCTGTAAGCGGAAAGTCACAATTCTCTACAGTGCCGCGTAGTTGGGTTTTTACATTGTTAATATAGAAATATTTTCCCTCAATGTGGAAGTCGCGCATACCAAACTCGGTTTGCTTTGCTGTAGTTCCTAGTTGTGTATTTAAAGTGGTAGTAAGGTTATAAAGTGCAGGGTGAAATTCATTCCAGAGTAGCATATCATCCCCCATTGGTAAGGTCACTTCCAAGTTCATAGTGCCCGGGCATTCTATAGCAGGAAGAGGCATCTCTAACGCTTTTGGCTCGTGACACTTTTCACTATTGAAGCTTTTGGCAGCTAACGTTAGTGTCCCTTTTAACGTCTGTGCTTTGCTAGTGCATAATTGTATTTTTACAATAGCCTCTTTTGTAGTGATATTAGGGTAAACTTGTACGTTCTGTACCCATGCTTGAGGCGTTGCCTGTAATTCTATGCGACCGACCACTCCATTCCAGTTCCCTTGTGTTTGATCGGTAACAGAATGAGAATCCATCCCAACATCATATTCCTTTTTAATGCGATTGTCTATGCGAATTGTAATTTGGTTATCCTTGCCTGCTTTTAATAAATCAGTAATGTCGTACTGATGAGGCACACAAAGCGAATTTTGAGTACCTGCTTTTTCTCCGTTAATCCACACTGTGGTTTCGATATGTGGACGTTCTAGAAAAAGAATAATACGTTGATTCTTCCAGTTCTTAGGTAAAGCGACCGTCCGCTGATACCATGCTACTCCCACGTAATGGCAATTGGGCGTTAAGAAAAATGGTAGTTTAATATTTCCTGCTTGGCGATAGCGCTCAAGAGCCGGACTGTAATAATAAGAGCTGTCGTATAAGCTCCCCGTCCAAACGGTTTCAGCAGTAATGGGGTCTCCTTTCATACGTTCTACCATAGAGCCCGGTAATTCAATAAAGTCGGATGATTGCTTCTGTTCATACCACTTTTTTGTGATTCCTAGGTCGTTACGGTCTGTTTGAAACCCCCACTGTCCTGCAAGATTAATGCTCTGCTGGGCTGAAAGATATCCGGCACTAAAAAAGGCAATAAAGAGCCCAATAATAAATCTTCTCATGAAATGTTTTTTGGTTAGTATTTTGCAAAGATATAACAAATCTGTGAAAAATCAATGTAAGCAGCTCAAAAATGAATGGAATTTCAAAATAAGCGAACAGATGTTTGGATAAGAAGTAAGAAATTTGTTATTTTGCATTCCAGTAAGAATTTAAAGAATTAGAAATGAATAGTTTTACTTTTTATAGCCCCACGGAGTTTATCTTTGGCCCAAATACAGAGCAGCAAACGGGCTCTGCTCTTTTGAGATATGGGGCGCGAAGAGTGCTTGTCGTTTCAGGAGGTGGATCAGCACAGCGCAGTGGTTTGCTTGATCGAGTCAAGGCATCTCTTCATGAGTTAGGTATTTTTAGTACTGAACTTGCTGGTATACAACCTAATCCTACCGATGAAAAGGTCTATGAAGGAATAGCCCTTGTACGGCGGGAGAATATTGATTTCCTTTTAGCCGTTGGGGGAGGTTCTGTTATTGATACGGCTAAAGCCATTGCAATAGGTACTCCCTATGCAGGTGATTTTTGGGATTTCTATTCAGGAATCGCTCAAACAGAACAAGCACTTCCACTTGGAGTTGTACTTACTATTCCGGCTGCCGGAAGTGAAGGTAGTGGGAATTCTGTAATTACCAAAAAGGCTACACAACAAAAGCTGTCGTTACGTACAACTTACGCCTTACGCCCCAAGTTCTCGATTTTGAATCCGGAACTTACCATGAGCCTTTCACCTTATCAAACAGCTGCCGGGATTGTAGATATGATGGTTCATGTGATGGAACGTTATTTCTCTAATACAGAAGGCTGCGAAATTACCGATCGTATTTGTGAGGGTATTCTAAAAGGAATTTTAAAAGAAGCTCCAAAAGTGATGCGTAATCCGAAAGATTATAATGCTAGAGCGAATATCCTTTGGGCTTCTACAGTTGCTCATAATGGTATTTGTGGTGTAGGGCGTGTGGAGGATTGGGCCTCGCATTTTATGGAACATGAATTAAGTGCACTGTATGATGTAACTCATGGAGCAGGATTGGCGGTAATCGTGCCTGCATGGATGGAATACATAGTGCAGAAAGCTGAAAAAGAAATGGTGTCACAGGTGATTACAGAGAGTTCCTTTTTAGGGAATAAGATTTCTCCCTCTGAGGCTCATCATCCTTTTCCTTTAAATAAATTATCGCAATTTGCTATTCGAGTGATGGACGTAGCTCCATTGGTCGACAAGCAAGATACTGCTCGTGAAGGTATTGCTCGCTTACGTCGTTTCTTTCATTCACTGAATATGCCTCTTACCTTTAAAGAGTTAGGTGTTGAGGTAGCAAATATTCCTTTGCTTGTGAAGAATCTACATATAAATAAAGGCAAAACAATAGGTGCTTTTTATCCACTTACGGCAAAGGATACTGAATGCATTTATCAACAAGCTAATCGAGAAAATAGAAGTTGACCTTTGCACAAGGGTTATAATATAAATAAAAGAAAGAGTGAATGTCGCACAATATGCGTCTTCACTCTTTCTCTTTTAATATAAAAGTTCAGCTAGTTTTATTTAATACCCAGCTTTTTGCGAATGTCTTTAGGAATTGCGTTTTTGTTGATAAGGATATTCATTGTCTTATAGGCTACAAAAGGTTTGCTAGCATACCAGATTCCTTTGTAATCTCCTTTATCTCCCCAGGAATTCTTTACCATATAATATTCACGTCCGAGTTGATCTTTTGCAAGACCAAAGATTACCATGCCGTGATCATCTGTGGTTTCCCAGTTGTCGAATGCCTTCTGACGCATCTCTTGTGTGATGGCAAAAGTAGCCTGTTTTGAATCCACCTTTTTTTGACGCTCTCCCTCACTTAGGCCTAGCCAATTAGCAGCATCGCTACCTTTTACATCTTTCACTTTTTCTTCACCACTAATTACAGCAAGTCCTTTGCGATTAAATCCTGTTTCGCTTACATCGCTTCCCCACGCAAAGGTAAATCCATTGCGAACGGCATAATCCATGGTTTGCATCAGTTCGTCAATAGGCAAATTGTAACTAGGTTCTTGACGCCAGTTGTCTTGAATTTCAAGAGAGAATTGGCTGTAAAAAGGGTGATGTGAGTAACTGGTCAATGAAACATAATCGTCCAAATTTAAGCCAAGTTCTTCTGCATAGGTCTTTGGGGTATACTTTTTCCCTTTATAAGTAAACTCTTCAGGAGCTTTCCCAAAATAGGCATCAAGTATCCCTTCATATCCTTTTTTCCAAACGCTTGATAATTTTTTATTTTTGCTCTCGACAAGTCCTTTTATATAGGCAGTCATTACAGGATCTAACTCAGAAAAGTCGGGTAATGAATCACCTGTTGCCAGTCCTGAATAGACTTCTTGTGGTACAATACCATAGTTTTTAATCCCATAAACGATGTCGTAGAAACTACCTCCTTGACCCAGTGGAGCATCACCATGAAATCGCACATAATTAATAGCACGATCCATATAAGTCTGTCGTACAATAAACATTCTTGAAAGCTCGTGTTCTCCTTTGCCAAGGCGTAGTAATTCACTTTCGAAGTAACCTAATCCGGAGTAAGCCCAGCAGGTGCCTGAATGAGATTGATTTTTAATGCTTGTAATTGCATTCTTTTGAATAGGGGTGAACACCAAGCTGTCTAGTTTAACAGAATCTTGTGTTTGTGCTTCTACTGATATAAAGATAGTGAAAAGCAATAAAAGAGAAACAAATTTCTTCATATTCCAAATTTTAGTAGTATATTTGCCGCAAAGATAGTGCAAAAATCTCAAAGATGAGCAATAGATGTACTAGAAAGTGAATAAAAAAACAGAAATAATAGAAAAAATCTTCTCCATGAGCTTAAAATCATTTCACGGCCTTTCTTTATTTTTCTATGTGATACTTCTAAGCACAGCTTCACATAGTGTTAAAGCAGCCCCTTTTCAGAATGCATCTCCGCTTTCACCTGCTCCGATCTCTGTGAAAAATTCTGTGCTTTCTTATTTCCGTACCTTAATCTCCGTGCCTCAAGAGAAAGTATATCTGCATCTTGATCGTACTTCCTATTTCTCGGGAGAAAATCTTTGGTTTAAAGCCTATTTGGTAAGTGCTGTGAGCCATCGTGAACAAGACGCGTATAGCAATTATATAACCGTCGAACTGATTGATCGTAATGATTCAATTCGTTATTCAAAAAAGATACGTCGAGAGAATGGTCTCTTTACCGGAGAGTTAAAGCTTGATGCAAAACTTCCGGCAGGTAGCTATTATCTGCGGGCTTATACAAACTGGATGCGCAATGAAGATCCAGACTTTCTTTATTCTCGTTTAATCTCAATTGAGAACCCTATTGACACTGAAATTTCGACACAGATAAAGTATCAGCCCGTAAATTCTGAAAAGTTACGAGCCATGGTTACTTTTTTACATAACGGTGATCCCTTTCAGCGCGAACTGAAATTTAGATATACCGTTTATCGAGGTGAAAGTGAAATGGAGAAAGGCTCAGCACAAACCGATAAAAACGGAAATCTTAGTCTTGATATTCCTTTCGATCAAACGCAGAAGAATCAACGCGTAGAATTTATACTCGATGATGCTACGTATCAATTCGCTACATCTATCTATCCTTATACTTCAAATACAGATTACAATGTAACGTTCTTTTCTGAGGGGGGTGATTTACTTGCAGCTCCTAATCAAGTTGTGGCCTTTAAAGTACAAGCTACAAATGGTTATTCATTGCCAATAACCGGACGTGTGCTCAATAGCAAGGGGACGGAAGTGGCTCAGATAAAAACAATGACAGATGGTATGGGAGCTTTCAATCTGAATGCAGAAGAAGGCGAGAAATATCAGGCTGAAGTTACTTCAGAAGGAGGTATAAAGCATACTTTTAACCTCCCCGAAGTTAAGAGAACGGGTATAAAGCTGGTCGCTCGGCATACTGTGTCCGGAATTTCTTATCAACTCTTAAAAACAGAATCTACTCCTTGGCCGGATACTCTTTATGTAGTAGCCCATACACGTGGACTTCTTCGCTATATGCAAGTAGTAGGAGCTCAATTGCAGACCGACTTAATACAAGAGCAATATTTAAAAGACGGCATTACGCACCTCGTTTTATTAAATAAAGCAGGAAAAGCGATAAGTGAACGTCTCATCTTTGTAAAAAATGCCCGGCAACCTTTTGCTGTATTGACTCCTGAAAAGAACACTTATGGTCCTCGTGAAAAGGTACAAGTAGCACTTAACGTACAAGACCCTTCAGGTGCTCCGCTTTCCGGTAATTTCTCGGTAAGTGTTGTAGATGAAGGTCTTGTTCCTCAGGATTCTTTGGCTGAGAATATTTATAGCAATTTATTACTCACTTCCGATTTAAAGGGATTTGTTGAGAATCCGGGACGTTATTTTTTACCTTCTAA
>JAGPIY010000086.1 GCA_018054715.1 Bacteroidaceae bacterium | reverse complement strand
AAAGCTATGGGAGCACAAGGTATACTTGTTACTCCAATTGAAAAAATGATTTTATGAAACTATTTAAATATCCCAATCGCAACGAATGGACCGAGTTGTTAAAACGACCGGCCATGGATGTATCTGCACTCTTTGAGAAGGTGCAAAACATTCTCGACCGCATAAGGCTAGAAGGGGATAAAGCGGTTCTGGAATTCGAGGCTGCCTTTGATCAGGTAGAACTCTCTACAATACGGGTTAGTAAAGAAGAGATCGACGAAGCGGAAAGGCTTGTTCCTATTGAACTTAAGGCTGCGATTATGATGGCACAACGGAATATTAACACTTTCCATGAGGCTCAACGATTTACCACAGAGAGAATACAAACCATGGACGGTGTATGTTGCTGGCGTAAAGCACAACCTATCGAGAAGGTTGGTTTGTACATCCCCGGAGGCACTGCGCCTCTCTTCTCTACGGTATTAATGCTAGCCACTCCTGCACGTATAGCCGGATGCAAGGAAATTGTATTATGTAGCCCTCCTAACAAAGAGGGTAAAATACATCCGGCAATTCTTTATGCGGCTAAATTAGCCGGAGTAAGTGAAATATTTAAAATAGGTGGAGTACAAGCGATCGCTGCAATGGCTTACGGAACAGAATCTGTTCCGAAGGTTTATAAGATAGCCGGCCCCGGAAATCAATATGTAACTGCTGCTAAACAATTAGTTTCGCTGCGTGATGTATCGATTGATATGCCTGCAGGACCTTCGGAAGTGGAAGTATTAGCTGACAAAAATGCAAACCCTGCCTTTGTTGCTGCTGATTTGCTTTCACAAGCGGAACACGGTGTAGATAGTCAAGCGATATTAATTACCGATTCTGAGGAGCTTGTTAAAAAGGTAGTTGAGGAAGTAGAATCTCAATTAAACCGTTTGCCACGCAGAGACATTGCAGAGAAATCGCTGAATAACAGCAAATTGATTGTTGTAAAGGATTTGCAAGAGGCTATTGAGATGACTAATGAGTATGCTCCTGAACACCTTATTATACAGACGGAGAATTATGCTAATCTGGCAGAACTGGTTGTAAATGCAGGTTCTGTCTTCTTAGGACCTTATACTCCTGAAAGCGCGGGCGACTATGCTTCGGGTACTAACCACACTCTTCCGACTAACGGCTACGCGAAAGCATATAGTGGCGTGAGCGTAGATAGCTTTATTAAAAAGGTCACATTCCAAGAGATCAGCTCTGAAGGGATCTCTCAAATCGGGCCTGCCATTGAAATTATGGCGGCTGCAGAACAACTGAATGGACACAAAAATGCAGTAACGCTACGATTGGCTTCACTGAATAATTCATTTGAAAAAGGAGAATAGTATGAAACCACTTAAAGAACTCACCCGTCCTTGTATCTGGGCGCTGAAACCTTATTCTTCGGCTCGCAATGAGTATAAAGGCAAAAAGGCTTCTGTATTTCTTGATGCTAACGAGAATCCTTATAACGGGCCTTACAATCGCTACCCTGACCCTCTTCAGGAAGAGGTTAAAGCGCTACTTTCACCAATTAAAGGTGTTGCTGCTGAAAATATTTTCTTGGGGAATGGAAGCGATGAGGCGATCGACCTTGTATATCGTGCTTTCTGCGAGCCTAGGATAGATAATGTAGTTGCTATTGATCCTACTTATGGAATGTATTCGGTATGTGCAGGAGTGAATGATGTGGAATATCGAAATGTGCTACTAGATGAAAACTACCAGTTTAAAGCAGAAGATCTTCTAAATGCAACTGATTCACAGACTAAAGTAATTTGGCTTTGTTCGCCGAACAATCCATCGGGTAACTGCTTATTACGGGGTGAAGTAGAAAAGATTCTTAATAACTTTGAAGGGTTAGTTGTTCTGGATGAAGCTTATATCGATTTTGCCTCAGAAGAAGGATTTGCTAAACACTTAAATAAGTACCCTAATCTTATTATCCTACAGACTTTTTCAAAAGCATGGGGCTCTGCGGCTATTCGCCTAGGTATGGCTTTTGCGAGCGCTGAAATTATTGGTTTATTCAATAAGATTAAATATCCTTATAATGTAAACGAATTAACTCAACGACAGGCAATCCAAACCCTCAAAAATAAAGATGAGATTAGCCAGTTGGTAACTAGTATTCTTTCTGAACGGACGTTACTTATGAAAGCTTTTTCTGAACTGCCTTGGTGTGAGCAAGTGTTTCCCACTGATGCCAACTTCTTTTTGGCGAAGGTTACCGATGCCCAATCTATTTACAACTATTTAGTTGAATCGGGTATCATTGTTCGCAACAGAAGTTCAATCTCACTATGTAAGAACTGTTTACGTATCACGATCGGAACGTCACACGAGAATGAGGCTTTGATCACTGCACTAAAAAAATATAACGCATGAAAAAAGTACTCTTTATCGATCGTGATGGAACGCTAGTGGTAGAACCCCCTATTGATTATCAACTAGATTCGCTAGAAAAACTAAAGTTTGTTCCGGGAATAATGCGCAATTTAGGCTTCATTCGCTCTAAACTGGATTTTGAGCTTGTTATGGTAACCAACCAAGATGGTTTAGGTACTTCTTCATTTCCTGAAGAGACTTTCTGGCCTGCACACAATTTAATGCTGGAAACCTTAAAAGGCGAAGGCATTACTTTTGATGATATACTAATAGATCGCAGCATGCCTGCAGACAATGCACTTACCAGAAAGCCGCGTACCGGAATGCTCACCAAATATTTAGATGCAAATACTTACGATCTAAAAAGTAGTTTTGTAATAGGTGATCGGCTGACTGATGTGCAATTGGCAAAGAATTTAGGATGTAAAGCTATTTACTTGAACGACTCGAGCACCGACCTAGAAGATAAGGCGCTGAACGATATCTGCGCGTTGGCAACGACTAGTTGGGATCGAATTGCTGAATTCTTATTCGCAGGAGAACGGACGGCGGAAGTGAGACGCACTACAAAGGAAACTGATATATTTGTACGTCTTGACCTCGATGGAAATGGAACTTGCCAAATTTCAACGGGACTCGGCTTTTTCGACCATATGCTTGAACAAATTGGTAAACATGGTGGATTTGACCTTGAAATTAAAGTAAAAGGTGATTTAGAGGTGGATGAACATCACACTATTGAAGATACTGCAATTGCATTAGGAGATTGCCTTCTGCAGGCACTAGGGAACAAACGCGGCATTGAACGATACGGGTATTGTTTGCCGATGGACGATTGTCTTTGCTCAGTGGCGCTTGATTTTGGAGGACGTCCGTGGCTCGTATGGGATGCTGACTTTCATCGCGAAAAGATTGGTGACATGCCCACAGAAATGTTTCTGCATTTCTTTAAATCGCTGAGCGATTCGGCTAAGATGAACCTAAATATTAAAGCGGAAGGAGAAAACGAGCATCACAAAATTGAAGGGATATTTAAGGCACTTGCACGATCGCTTAAAATGGCCATCAAACGCGATATCTATAAATTCGAACTACCATCTTCTAAAGGAGTTCTCTAAAATAAAAAAGAAGAATTCGTGTTCTCAATGAGATACGGATTCTTCTTTCTTCATGGAGCCGATACCCGGACTCGAACCGGGGACCTACGCATTACGAATGCGTTGCTCTACCAACTGAGCCATATCGGCAGTCCCTCTTTTTTATAAAAAGCGATGCAAAGATAGTGCTTTTCTTCGGATTAACAAATAGGAAACATTTTTTTTTGTTCTTTTCGCTCTTTTTCTTTAATTTTCTTGCAGACTAAAAAATAAATTCTTTATATTTGCAACCTAAATATAGCTGTTCATTAATCATTTAAGCAGCTCACTAAAGATTTTAAAAGTTGTATACTAAAACTTGTCTGCCTATTGAACGAGCGTTACTCCAAAAAAACAAAAAAAAGAGCAACAATATGGAAACATTGAAATCACTCGCCGACGAACAGTTGGTACAGTTGTATGCCCAGGGAGAAAATCGTGCGTTCGATGCTTTACTCGATCGATACAAAAATAAGTTGTATTCGTATATTTTCTTCATTGTAAAAAATGAGGAGTTGGCAGAAGACATCTTTCAAGAAACTTTTATGAAAGCAATCGTCACTATTAAACAAGGACGATACATCGATAGTGGGAAATTCATTTCATGGCTAAGCCGCATTGCACATAATCTTATCATTGATTCTTATCGACAAGATAAATATGAGAACACCATCTCAAACGACGAAAATGAAAAGGATCTTTTAAATGATTCGCGTTTAACTGATGGCAATATTGAAGATAAAATAATACTCAGCCAAATTCATAAGGATGTGCAACAACTAGTTGAATTATTACCCGCCAATCAACAAGAAGTCGTAAAAATGAGATATTATATGGATCTCAGTTTTAAAGAGATTTCCGAATTGACCGGTGTAAGCATTAATACGGCATTAGGACGTATGCGTTATGCAATCCTAAACATGCGTCGCATGGCTGAAGAACGAAATCTGATTCTTACTTTAGATTAAAATAAGTTCTTCTATTCATCCTAAATATCCTCTTCTTCTTTAAAAGAGGATATTTTTGCATATAAGTATACTAAAAGAGCAGGTTTCTTCGTTTATAATGAAAACAATCTCTTTTATTTTGTATGTAAGCCTATGACTGATTTTACTTTTTCCAATTCTCTCCTTGCAGCTCAACAAAAAAAGACAAGTAACACAAAAGCGCTTAAAGAATCAGAACCCCAAAATTCAACTTTACACTTTCTACGTTGCTTCGCTCGTTCGTATCATTTCGAACCACAATTGCCTGCAAGTTTACAGCAAATGATACTGGGATAGCTTTTATTTATTTTAAAACCATAAATAAGAATGAGCACCCTTATAGCACCCTCTATGCTATCGGCTAACTTTGCACGCCTTGCTGATGAGGTACAAATGTTAAACGAAAGCGAAGCCACATTAATTCACTTAGACGTAATGGATGGGGTTTTCGTACCCAACATTTCGTTCGGATTTCCGATAATAAAATCGATTAATGAAATTGCAACGAAACCACTCGATGTACATTTAATGATAGTGCAACCCGAAAAATTTATTCCACAAGTAAAAGCTGCGGGAGCAACTTATATGAATGTTCATTTGGAGGCTTGCACACATCTTCATCGAACGATTCAGCAAATACGCGAGGCTGGGATGAAACCAGCTGTTACATTAAATCCGTCAACGCCAGTAAACCTATTAGAGGAAGTTATCCAAGACCTTGATATGGTACTTCTAATGTCTGTAAATCCGGGATTTGGAGGTCAACAATTTATTCCGAACACGCTGAGAAAAGTACAAAAGCTACGCAACCTTATAGATACAGCCCAATCAAAAGCTCTGATTGAGGTTGACGGAGGTGTAAATGGCGTTACTGCGGCTCAGCTAGTCAATGCCGGAGCAGACATTCTTGTCGCAGGCAACTATATATTCAAATCGAGCAATCCTAAAGAAACGATACGTGAGCTCGCAGCACTTACACGACAATGAACAAAAATTATATTAATCCCGAAATCATAGCAGTTTTTAAAAAATGGATGCAAACATACGATAAGTATGTCATTGTAGCGCATATTTCACCTGATGGCGATGCACTCGGTTCGAGTTTGGGCCTTTTTCATTATCTTCTTGAACAAAATAAAGATGTACGCATTATTGTACCCAATGGCTTTCCTGACTATTTTCGTTGGATGCCAATGATTAATCACATTGTGCAACATGATTTTCACCCGGAAATAGTACAAAAAGCTATTGAAGAAGCTGATGTAATATGTTGCCTCGACTTTAATGCATTAAATCGCTGCGGTCATATAGGGGATTTTATTAAAGAATCGGGGAATAAAGCTAAAAGAATATTGATGGATCATCATCCATCTCCGGACAATGATTTTGACCTTGCCTGTTCGCACCCCGAAATGTGTGCTACTGCAGAAGTGGTTTTCCGATTCCTCACCGAGCTTGATTCGTTGGAGTCGCTCAGTAGAAACAGTGCTATCTGCCTTTACACAGGTATGATGACAGACACTGGAGGATTTACTTACAATTCGAGCCGTGCTGAAATATTTGAAATAATAAGCAAGCTACTAACAAAAGGTTTTGATAAAGACAGTATATACCGAAAGATTTACTATAATAATTCGGTAAATCGAATGCGCTTAATGGGACATACATTGAACCAAAAAATGAAAATTTACCCAGAGTTTCATACTGTTCTGATCACACTAACTCAAGAAGAATTGAAAGAATACGGATATAAAAAAGGAGATACCGAAGGATTTGTAAATTTGCCTCTGGAAATAAAAGATATCTTTTTTTCTTGTTTTCTCCGAGAAGATAAAACGATGATAAAGGTATCGCTACGTTCGGTTGGCAACTTTTCATGTACTGATTTTGCAAAGGAAATCTACAACGGAGGAGGCCATCGCAATGCCTCTGGAGGTGAATTTTACAACTCGATGGAAGATGCTATTCAATGCTTTGAAAAAGGGTTAGAACAATTTCGAGAACAGCTAGAATCACGAAAATAGAAGAAATTGAGTCGATCCGCTTGTATTTAACGCTCTTTGCATCTTCTTTTAACGCATTTTGTAGGAAAAGATAGTTCTTTTTCAATCAATAATCACTACTTTTGTCCCAAATATTATTAAGAAAAAGAATGAAAAAAATAGTTTATCTCCTAGCATTCATTGCTACAGCCGGATTCTTTTGCACTTCGTGTAGCAGTGACAAAACTTATGCAGAGATGCTAGACGACGAAAAAGGATACATTGCAAACTTCATAGCAACTAAAGGTATCAACGTAATAAACGAAAGCAGTTGGAACAGCAAAGAAAAAATGGGAGAAAACGACTTTGTTCTTTTTAATAGCGATGGCGTTTATCTGCACATTGATTCACTTGGAGAAGGGGAACCTCTTTACGATGTTTTAGATAGCCTCAGTGAAAAAGTAAGCGGAAGCAGTGCCCGCCTAATTATTACAACTCGCTTTATGGAATATAGTATACAGTATATGGATACTGTAATTACAAACTTGTATACAAACGATTCTCCTGAACAATTTTATTATGCTAAAAGCACGTCTAGCAGCTATTATAGCTCATCAAGTACCACTTCTACGTACGGCAAGTTCTTCACAAGTGACGACCAAACTTCAAGTACCTACCTGATGACAACTTATTATAGTAGTACCTCAGTTCCTTCCGGCTGGTTAAAGCCCTTGGAGTATGTTGGGAATGGAGGTCGTGTAAAAGTGATTGTTCCTTCAAAAATGGGGCACAGCACTGCACAAACGAGTGTTATGCCATATTATTATGAGCTACAATACTCTGTCTATTAAATAATTATTCGAATGACACTTATAAAATCAATTTCTGGCATTCGCGGCACCATTGGAGGAGTTGCGGGTAATGGCTTGAACCCACTTGACATTGTAAAATTTACTGCGGCATATGCAACTCTGATCCATAATACAAGTACTACAAAAAGCAATAAAATTGTAGTGGGTCGCGATGCACGCATCTCCGGAAAAATGGTGAATCAAATTGTAGTGGGTACACTGATGGGTATGGGCTACGATGTAGTTGATATCGGACTCGCTTCTACTCCAACTACTGAATTAGCAGTTACCATGGAAGGTGCTGAAGGAGGTATCATCCTTACAGCAAGCCACAATCCTCGGCAATGGAATGCTTTGAAA
>JAGPIY010000085.1 GCA_018054715.1 Bacteroidaceae bacterium | reverse complement strand
TTACAGGATTGGGATCGTGGTGTAATTGTAGGTCGTAGGACTTTTGGAAAAGGCCTTGTACAACGTCCTATTAACCTGCCGGATGGATCGATGATACGTCTTACTACTGCAAGATATTATACCCCCGCAGGCCGTTGCATTCAAAAGCCTTACGAGAAAAGTGAAAATGGAAAAGAAAAGTATCTAGATGATATTGATTTGCGCTTTAAGCATGGAGAAATGATGAATGCCGATAGCATCCATTTTGCCGACTCTTTAAAATGTTATACTCATAAGTTGCATCGTACTGTATATAGTGGTGGAGGTATTATGCCGGATGTTTTTGTGCCACTTGATACCACTGAGAATACGATGTATTATCGTAAACTTGTGGCGTATGGTTTACAATTTAAAGTAGCTTCAAATTATGTGGACAAACATCGTGAGGAACTGAAAACGCGCTATTCTAGTCTAGATCAGTTTAACACTCAATTTGAAATCTCGGATGAGTTACTTGAAGAAATGAAGAAGGATGCTCAAGAGAAAAAAGTAGAATTCAATGAAACTCAATATCTCCTTTCAAAAACCCTTATAAAGCATCAGATAAAAGGACTTATCGCTCGTGCTATTTGGGGGATGGATGCCTTCTTTGAGGTAACTAATCAAAGATCTGAAAGTTATCGTAAGGCAGTTACTATTTTGCAAGATGGCACCTATGAGCACGTGCTTGTGGCACCTAAAACAGCTCCCAAAAACAAAAAGAAATGAAAGAACCTTGTTCGTATACTACCCTATTATTCGATTTTGGAGGTGTGCTGATCGACCTTGATAAACAGCGTTGCCTAGATCAATTTGCTGCTTTAGGAATCACCTCGGTGGGTAATTTGCTCAACGATTGTCATCAGCAAGGCTTCTTTGGGGATTTTGAGCGTGGCCTAATCTCTAAAACTGAATTTTGCGATCACATTCGTGCCTTAGTGCCTTCTGCACAATTAGCAACTCATCCGATAAGCGATGAGGCGATTTTTGAAGCTTGGTGCAGCTTCTTGTTGGGAATACCTGTATATAAGTTAGAAGCGTTGCTTGAGTTGAAGAATCATTATCGCTTGTTGCTTTTAAGTAATGTTTGTGAACCCCATTGGGAGTGGACTTGCCAACATGATTTTTCGTTGGGAGGTCGTAAGGTTGGTGATTTCTTCGAGCGTTGTTATCTTTCTTACGAATTGGGAGCAGCGAAACCCGAGAGAAGCGTTTTTGAGCGAATCATTGCTGATTCTAAATTGATTCCTGAGGAAACCCTTTTTCTTGATGATAGTTCGGTGAATTGCGAAATCGGTCGTTCCTTTGGTTTAGCAACCTATCAGCCTGCTCCACGTGAAGATTGGCGAGGTATCTTTCCTGAATTGCGGATAAACGATTAATTTATGTACAACTAATGCAACTGATTACTTCTAATGATCGTATTCCGGAACCTTGTGTGTGTACCATTGGCTTTTTCGATGGGGTGCATTTAGGGCATCAGAATCTCATACAACAAGTTAGGGAAGAGGCGAAACGCAGTGGGCTGAAGTCTTGTTTAATTACTTTCCCAGAACACCCTCGCAAAGTGTTGCATCAAACTTTTGTGCCTGAACTTCTAACCACGCTTGAGGAGAAGCTTACATTGCTCGCTGCTACAGGAGTTGATTATTGTTTGTTACTTCCTTTCACCCTTTTGTTGGCAGAGCTTACCGCTCGTGAGTTCATACAACAGATTGTATATAAGCGTTGTGGTGCGCAGTGCCTTTTAATTGGCTATGATCACCGTTTTGGACATAATAGAAGTGAAGGATTCGAGGAATATGTAGCTTATGGTCGTGAAATCGGTTTACGTGTACTCAAAGCCGCTCCTTTCGGAAATTATTCATCCTCACTTATTCGTCGAGCCCTTCAACAAGGAGACGTAAAATTAGTAACGCAAGCTTTGGGGCGTCCTTACAGTTTCAGTGGTAAGGTGATGCATGGTCGTTCAGTGGGGCGTACTCTTGGTTTTCCTACGGCCAATATGGAATTAAATGATCAAAAGTTGCTTCCATGCTCTGGAGCCTATGCGGTAGCCGTAGATAAAGATGATATCCCCTTGTGCGGAGGCATGCTTCACATCGGAACTCGCCCTACTATTGATTCGGATGCTACGGTGACAATTGAAGTCCATTTGCTTGGTTTTGCAGGAAATTTGTATGGTGAAGATCTTTGTATTCATCTTTTAAAGTATCTCCGTGCCCCTCAAAAATTCCCTTCGCAAGAAGCACTTGTAGCTCAATTAGAAAAAGATAAAACGGATTGCTTGCAATGCTATTCAGTCTATTTAGAGGGTTGAAAAGTTTTGTATCGTTTCAAAATTACAGATAATTCTTCTTATTCTGCAATTACCTGCTTACTTCTTCCATCTTTCAGGATTTGCTGCAAATTATTGTATTACAGAGAAATAATCCTGAAAGATCTAAGCTCTAAACCTTCAGGAAGTTTCAGTCGATATTAAAGATAGGAAACTCTTTTGAGATATATTAGAATCCCTTTCTAGAGCTAGGCGTAGCATAAATTAATCAAAAAAGAATGAAGTTAGCAGCTTTTTATTATCTTTGCATCAAGATAAAGTTGTTTTACCTAATTTGCGTGTTCTATGGAGCGTTTTTATCAGTATCTTCCGCAGCAGCTAGTGCATTTTGTGCTAGTCACATTATTTTCTTTGCTTATCGGACTCTCACAACGTCGTCTTACGTTGCGCTATAATAATGATACCACCCATTTTGGTACCGATCGTACCTTTACCTTTATTGGAATATTAGGTTATCTACTTTATATTCTGGATGCGAAAAGCTTACAACCTTGGGCTATGGGCGGTGCTGCATTGGTTGTATTGCTGAGCCTTAATTATTACACTCGCATGAAGAAGCATGAGGAATATGGCATTACGACGATTGTGATTGCTCTTATTACCTATTGTATAGCACCTATTGTCTGTACCCAACCTTCATGGTTCTATGTGATGATGGTAGTTACGGTGTTGCTCCTTACGGAATTAAAGCGTACTTTTAAGGCCTTTGCTGAAAAGATGCAGCACGACGAGATGATTACTCTAGCAAAGTTTTTAGCTATTAGTGGAATCATCCTTCCGATGTTGCCTCAAGAGCCTCTATTCCCTGCGGCAAGTAACACGCTGACTCCTTATACGGTGTGGCTTGCGACGGTCGTTGTTTCGGGAATCTCTTATTTTTCTTATCTCTTGAAACGCTATGTGCTACATAGTTCAGGCATATTGGTATCTGGTTTTGTGGGTGGACTGTACAGTAGCACTGCCACTATTTCCGTGTTAGCCCGTAAATGCAAGCATGCTCCTGTAGAAGAGTTACCTCAATATGTGGGAGCAATGTTGGCTGCTGCTACGATGCGCTATCTACGGTTCTTGATTTTAATCGGCATATTTAGCGCTTCCATGTTTGGAGCTTCACTTCCTGTGCTGGGCATCATGTCCGTTATTTCTATATTTTCTACTTGGTTTATATCACGGCAAGGGAAGAAAGTGATGAGGCAAGAAGAAAACTCTGAAGAATTGGGAATCTCTGAGATAGGCCTAGGCCAAGATATTGAAGAAGTGGAAAACAACCCGCTTGAGTTTAAGGTTGCTCTGATCTTTGCCGGACTTTTTGTGCTTTTTACCTTTATTACTCAATGGACTTTGCAATATGCAGGTACGGGAGGTCTTGGTCTACTGTCCGTTCTTACCGGCTTAAGCGACATAACCCCTTTCATCTTGAATCTTCTTACGAATAACTCCCAAGTGCTGACGGAAGGAGTTATTGTGACTTGCATTTTACAAGCCATCACCAGCAATTTGATTGTAAATATGGTCTATGCGTTTTTCTTCTCCGGAAAAAGAAAAGAAATGTTACCGCTCTTTTACAAAGGATTTTTCATCATCATTGTGAGCAATTTGCTTCTGCTAGGAGGTTATTATCTGTGGAGCTAATTATCCGAAGAAGAAGTAACAAAGTAAGATTGCAGCCAGTGAACCGGAACAGTCGGCAATCAATCCGCAAGTTACCGCATGACGTGTTTTCTTGATTCCTACGCTACCAAAATAAACTGCAAGAATATAGAAAGTGGTATCGGTAGAGCCTTGCATCATGCAGGCCAGTCGACCGACAAAAGAATCGGCTCCATAAGTAGTCATTGCGTCTACCATTAGTCCTCTGGAACCGCTACCGCTAAGCGGTTTCATTAATGCGGTAGGCAATGCTCCGACAAAGTCATTGTTAATTCCTAAATTTGCTAGTCCCGAGGCTATGCCTTGAACTAACATATCCATTGCTCCTGATGCACGAAATACCCCTACCGCAACAAGAATAGCAATGAGGTATGGGATAATGCGAACGGCAGTGGTAAATCCTTCTTTAGCTCCTTCTACAAAAGAGTCGTAGACGTTAATCTTTTTGCGTACTCCGCAAATAATAAATGTACAAATAACTCCAAATAAAATCAGGTTTGCAGCGAGCGTAGAATAAGTGTTGATTTGGTCTTTCCCTAAATTGGCGAATAAAACCATTAAGCCACCCATAAATGCAGCAATGCCTCCCAAGAAGAAAAACATGGTACGATTCAAGAGGTTAATTCGTTGATAGGCACTTACGCAAAGAATCCCGACCAGAGTCGCAATAAAGGTAGTGATGAGTACGGGAATGAAAATATCTGTAGGTTGTGCTGCTCCTTGCTGTGCTCGGTATACCATAATCCCAATAGGAATCAATACTAGCCCCGAACTGTTCAGCACCAGAAACATAATCATCGGGTTGGAAGCCGTATCTTTCTTGGGGTTTAGGTCTTGTAGCTCCTGCATTGCTTTCAAACCCATTGGAGTAGCCGCATTGTCGAGCCCCAACATGTTGGCTGCAATGTTCATAAAAATAGCTCCTGCCGCAGGATGTCCTTTTGGAATATCGGGAAAGAGCTTTGAAAAAACGGGGCTGAGCCATCGCGAGAGCGTTTGAATGAGTCCGCTGTTTTCGCCGATCTTCATTAAACCTAACCATAAAGACAAGACCCCTGTGAGGCCTAATGAAATCTCAAAAGCTGTCTTCGACGACGCAAATGTAGAATTGATGATGGTGGTAAATACCTCCGTATCGCCCATGAACACCAAACGGATCAGTGCCACAGTTAACGCTACAAGGAAGAAACCAACCCAGATGTAGTTTAGTACCATTAGTCTATCTTTCGAAATATTTGCCACAAAGATACTATATTTTTCATTTAAAACTTGTAATACTCGGGATTTTTTTACTACTTTTGCGGGCATTATGACGGATGAGTTTGATATACGAGAACAAGCCCTAACCAGCAAAGAGCGCGACTTTGAAAACGTGCTCCGTCCCCTTTCTTTTGAGGATTTTAGCGGACAAGGTAAAGTGGTTGAGAACCTTCGTATTTTTGTAGAAGCTGCAAAAATGAGAGGCGAAGCACTCGATCATACGTTGTTGCATGGACCTCCCGGATTGGGAAAGACTACTTTATCAAGCATCATAGCCAATGAATTGGGAGTTGGGTTCAAACTAACTTCCGGTCCGGTACTCGATAAACCGGGTGATTTAGCAGGTGTACTTACCAGCCTAGAGCCTAATGATGTGCTTTTTATTGATGAAATTCATCGTCTCTCGCCTGTAGTAGAGGAATATCTTTATTCAGCGATGGAAGATTATCGTATTGACATCATGATCGATAAAGGTCCTTCGGCACGTAGCATTCAAATTGATCTTAATCCATTTACTTTAGTAGGAGCCACTACCCGTAGCGGCTTGCTTACAGCTCCTTTGCGGGCTCGTTTTGGCATCAACTTACATCTTGAGTATTATGAGGAGGAAACCCTCACTCGCATTATTCGCCGCTCTAGTAGAATTCTCAAAGTACCTTGTACAATGGAAGCTGCCGGAGAAATCTCTTCACGTAGTAGAGGAACGCCCCGTATTGCCAATGCGTTGCTACGCCGTGTGCGCGATTTTGCACAAGTGAAAGGATCGGGTAATATTGATACCGACATTGCACGTTATGCACTTGAAGCATTGAATATTGATCGCTATGGGTTGGATGAAATAGATCATAAGATATTACTTACTCTTATTGATAAATTCCAAGGTGGCCCTGTTGGAATCTCAACTATTGCTACTGCACTAGGAGAAGACCCCGGTACGATTGAAGAAGTCTATGAACCTTTCCTTATTAAAGAAGGCTTTATAAAACGCACTCCTCGTGGCCGTGAAGTCACAGAATTAGCTTATTATCATCTCGGACGAACTCCCAGACCGGAGCAACGTACTCTTTTCGATTAAATCTATAAAATAATAAAACGAACAATGGCCGGATTAAAATCTCTGCTAAAGGACAGTATCATTTATGGAACAACCAGTATTGTTGGGCGATTCCTCAATTATCTATTGGTGCCTCTTTATACTTTTAAGTTGCAGGTAGATACAGGAGGATATGGTGTTATTACAAATATGTATGCTTTTACCGCTTTATTATTGGTTATCCTTACTTATGGCATGGAGACGGGCTATTTCCGTTACGCTACCAAACCGGGTAAGGATCCGAATGTAGTTTATAGTACCATTTTAATTAGTGTAGGTGCTTCCAGCCTTTTATTTGTAGCTTTATGTGTTTTGGCTTTAAATCCGATCAATGAATTTTTAGGGTATAGTCAGCATCCTGAGTTTATATTAATGATGGTTATTGTAGTAGCGATGGATTCTTTTCAATGTATCCCTTTTGCTCGACTTCGTCAACAGAACAGAGCGTTGCGCTTTGTGTACGCTAAAAGCCTATTCATTGTTCCTAATATATTCCTGAATCTCTTCTTATTTGTGGCTTGTCCATGGTTGATGAAACATGCTCCCGCTACTATCGATTGGTTCTACAATCCCGATTATGGTGCAGGTTATGCCTTCGTGGCGAATCTGATTTGTACTTCCATACAGATGATCGCTTTGCTGCCTGAACTTAGAGGATTTAAATATCGTTTTGATCGTACGTTGTGGAGAGAAATGTTGAGTTATTCTTCTCCAATGTTGTGGCTTGGTATTGCCGGAATCTTAAATCAGACGGTCGACAAATTACTTTTTCCATTCCTTTTCGCCGATAAAAAAGAAGCGGTGGTGCAACTTGGCATTTATGGAGCAGCTAGTAAAATAGCAATGCTTTTGGCGATGCTAACTCAGGCATTCCGTTATGCTTACGAACCCTTTGTTTTCAATGCAAGTAAGGAAGATTCTAAAAACTCGCATCGAATGTATTCGCAGGCAATGAAGTATTTCATTATTTTTGGAATACTGGCTTTCTTAGTCGTGATGTTCTATTTAGATATAATAAAGCATATTATTGCTCCTTCGTATTGGGAAGGTCTCAGTGTTGTGCCGATTGTGATGGGAGGTGCCTTGTTGATGGGAGTCTACTTCAACCTTTCGTTTTGGTATAAACTTAGCGATGAAACGCGATGGGGAGCTTATTTCTCAGTGACAGGTTGTGTGGTAGTAATTGCATTGAACATTCTTTTTGTACCGACTTACGGTTATATAGCCAGTGCATGGGCCGGTTTTGTAGGATATGCGATCTGCACGGTTCTGTCGTACGTGGTGGGACAAAAGAAGTACCCTATTGACTACGACATGCCAACTCTGCTCCGTTATGTATTGCTAGCAACTGCCTTATATGTAGCAGGCGAAAATTTAGAGTTTAAGTATCTTTGGGTTACTCTCTTTTACCGTACCGGTTTGTTAGCACTATTCCTTTGGTACGTAATAAAGAAAGAAGATCTTGGGGCACAGATTAAAGCAA
>JAGPIY010000084.1 GCA_018054715.1 Bacteroidaceae bacterium | reverse complement strand
TAATTGCCTTAGCCAACGCTCCCCACTTTCTTCGATCGTAATCCGGACCATGATGAGTCATTACCACTTTTAGTCCGAGAAGCCGTGCAAAAGGAACCACGATAGAAGGACCTACCGCATGGCAATGGACTACATCTGCTCCTACCTTTCGAGCATATAATACTCCTAAAAACGTATGCACAATTGCTTCGATCGATTTCTTTCGAGGCGCATAAATATCTTTAAGTTGCACTCCTTGAAAGGTGGCCTCTCTATTATCGTCAGTTACATAACAAGAACGACGCACTACCGTAACGTCACAACCAAGACGCGCTAAGCGAGGATAAAGTTCCTCACAATGCGTTTCTACACCGCCTTGAATGCGAGGGATACCTCTAGTTCCTATTACAACTACTTTCATCGTTGATAAACTTATTTCATTCGTTCTGCATTCAAATCACCTTGACAAGGATCTTGCCCTACATCGTACCATTGCTTATCCAGACAGATTGGTCGACCGGTAAGAGAACGCCACTTATTTGTCAGCACCCAACGAAGTGGATGCTTCATATATTTCTTCATCACAGGAGCAGCCGTACCTACCATCCAACAATTCTTCGGACATTTCCGAACCAATGCTCGTACTTCAGCCGCCTGCTCACTCTGCCAAATCTCATCGAAAGTCTTCACCTCCCGAATATTTCCCATGCTCTTCTTCCAAAACTTCTCCTCCAAGCCATTGCAAGGATATACTTCACCATAAGGTTCCACAAAAAAGTTCACCGATCCAGCTTCACAAGGCAGCATGCGTTTTCCTCCTTCGATATAGTTAATTAGCCCCATATTGAAGAAAGCGCGAAACCACGATTTCGGATGTTTCTCTTTCAGCTGTGCCTCTATGAGCGTCTTAAAATTAGCACAAACTTCCTCTTTGTTCGTTATTGTATTATCATCTTTGTGAAAATAATAAGAATTATGAAATGCAGCAGTTGCAAACTCAAGTCCTAATGATTTTGCTAATTGGTAAAGAGAAAGCATATCGGCAGAATTACTATTAGAAACCGTACAGCCGAAACCAATATCTTTCACACCCATCTCTTTGAGTTTAAGCAATGTGCGCAGACCTTTATCGAAGCCTCCCACTCTACCACGCAATTCATCGTTTTTGCAAGATAATCCTTCAATGCTAATGCGAATACCTATATTAGGGAAACGTTGAGCCAAGGCAATTACACGATCTTCAAACCAACCTGAAGTAGAAATTACCACACGAGGTGCTTTTCGGAAACAAACTTCTACTATATCGGCCAAGTCTTCACGAACAAAAGGCTCTCCTCCTGTTAGATTTATAAAATTGACAGAAGGTAAAATTTCTAATTCAGCAGGAGTTAATTCTTTACTTTTCTCGGTCGGTGATTGCCAAATATTACACATCTTACACTGCATGGGGCAGCGGTAAGTAGTAATAATGCACATGTCTGTAGGCTTTTGCACTGGTTGCTCGTTATTTGCCATCGTATATTTTCAATAATTCGTCATAATAGTGTTCGGAGTCAAAACGCGCTAGCGATTGAGCACGCATTAAGTCTCTTTCTAAGAAACGATTATTCATCATAAATATTATCTTTTCTTTTAATTCTTTTTCATTTCCAGACTCAAAAGTAGCTCCTGTAATATTCTCACTGATCAGTTCGGGAATTCCACCAATACGAGCCCCTAGCACAGGAGTACCCATAGAAAGACTTTCTATTACACTCAACGGATTGTTCTCATAGCACTCAGAAGGAGCAACAGAGAACTTTACTTTCCTTAGTAAGTTCTTCACTGCAGCCGGCTTTTGGCTTCCTAAAAGATGAATCTGCGAACAATCTCCAAACTCTTTGCGGAAAGATTCAGCTAACGGGCCATCACCTGCAACATACAAATTATAAGGCAACAAAGAAGCCACCTTAAGCAACGTATACACACCTTTCTCTAAAGAAAGACGACCAATATAAGCATAAGCTTCTTCCTTAGGTACATCCTCCAAAACTTCTTCTTTATAATTTGTGGCTATAAAATTACAAAGAGGCTTTATCTTTTGAGACATAAAGCCTCCTTCAAGCATTTTCTGCGCCATAAAGGCACTGGGGCAAATAAAAGCGTCCGTTGAATGTTCAAGTACTTTTCGGTTCCAACGTAACGCCTCAAAATAAGCGAGTGCACTAGCTATCAAACTTCCTTTCATGCAACGTTTACGAAGAACTTGAGTTTTATCAGAGAAACAAAGTTCGCACGTATTACCTTGGCGAAGACAAGAATACGAAGGACAAAGTAGTTTATAATCGTGTAACGTCCAAATCACCTTGGCACCAGATTTCTTCGCCAATTGAGCAACCACAGGTGATAGATAAGAATGAATATTGTGCAGATGGACTACATCCGGCTTAAAGTCGCTGAGGATACGAGAGAAAGCTGCCTTCACACCGGCACCTCCAAAGATACGAGCCACTGCGGCAAATTTGCTTCCTGTAGCAAAATTCACTTCATTGGCAAAGTATCCTTCCCATGGCGATGATATATTAGCCGAATAATGCATTGCAAACACAGCCACTTCATGTCCATGCGCTTCAAGCAATTGTTTTAAATTAAGCACATGTATGCAATCACCTCCACGAGGATAAAGGAATTTACTTACCAATAAAATTCTTTGTTTACTCATCTTGTCGCTTTTAAAGTCTATCTTTTTTCGAGTGACAAAGATAAGACTATTTATCGTACCAACAAAGGCTTATCTAAAAAACTTATAGCCAACTATTGAAATGTGATAATTTTCCTTCAGATCGTCAGTTCTCATATAATGTATTGAAATATAAGCATTTGAACTGAAGATTCTCTTTTTAGAATCTTCAGTTCATCTTCATCTCGAAAAAAATATTTTTCTACGGATACTTGTTGTCAAATGTTTGCAATATAAATATCATTTCAAATATCTGAAACGCATTTTTCAAATATTGAATATACATATTTCACAATTTAGAAACGCATTTTTCAAATATTTGAAATGATCTATCCCACGTTATAAAACAAGGCTGACGCATTAAACAAATCTTGAGATAGAAGTTTACAAAGAGAGTTTTTATTTCATCCCATTGCCTTTTTTTGCGTTGTTAGCATGTCCGAAAAAGCATAATGAATCAAATTCTCAGTTGCAATTTCTTCTCTTTATATCGCAATGCTAATGAGTATAGATAGTAAGTTGCAAACATGATGAGAATGATGTCAAATATTAATCTATATCTTACAGACGCAGCAAATATTCCATTAGCTATTGTGTTGAGCACAAAAATTGCTATTAGCAGATAAGAAAAAGATTCTTTTCTTAATGAATAAAAGCCCAAAAAAGAGAACAATAAAACCATTGAGTAGGGTATCGAAGACAGAATCTTCTTCAGTAAGGAATAATTAGTAGATGTATGGGGAATAGGATTCCAGAGATCAATTACCCTAACAGAGGCAAGGTAAAAACTATGTAATTTATTCTGTTTTATAAATTCAATGGCTGAAGCCTTATAAATACTATCTTGTTCAAAAATATTTTTTGCTAGTGCTAATTTCTTTTGAGTCTTTTCCGGAATTGGGCAATCTGATTTTGTATAGATAGTAGCATTTTCATTGAAAGATAAATATAAGTTTTTATTGCCTGCCGTTGAGATAATAAAATGATCATGCATTTTTAAGTTACGATATCCCCATGAAGAAAGAATGGAAACAGGAATTATTATTAGAAAAACCAAAACCTTTAGTTTATTTAAGAATAAGGCTTTTGTAACTATCAAATAGAGAAGAAAAGTAAAAGCAATAATAATGTATGTTGGTCTGGTTAAAACACCCACTGATATAAAAAAGCATGCAATAAAAAGGTTATAATAACTAAATGAATTAACAATTCGCAATAAAAAATAAATAATCCATGAAGAAATAAAGATTAGCAAAGCTTCGGGATATAAAGTAAGAGGCAGATAAATGAAATAGGGATACAAAGAACAAATAAATGTCAACAACAATCCGAATTTAACCCCTTTCCACTCTTTTCCTAAATAATATACACCAATTAAGAAAATAGCATAAAATCCAATATGAACAAGGCGTATGAATAGAATATTACTACCCACAACGCTAATTATAAAAGACAAAAAATAGGGGTATCCAGGACTTCTATATAAGTTATTAATATCAATACTATATGAATTTCCTCCTGCCAAACTTTTTGCTATTGAATAATAATCATTAGGATCAAACCATTCCAGCACATGTGGGTTCATAAAAACAAATAGGAATAGTAGTTGTAAGCAACATCCAAAAAATATAATGCTTAATAGCCAAAAAAGTGTGTTGTTTTTATTCATGATATTCTTCCTCCGTATTAATTCTCTAAATATTGTCTTTTGATTTTTCTCCTTAAATAATATTATTTCCTATTGCCAGAGGAATTAAATCAATATCATTTTCTCTAACATTATAAAAAGCAGAATTGCTTTATCAATGACCTTTTTTCTATATTTCCACACATGATGCTTTAAATAAGCTAAAAAATTGCGCGGTTGACGCCAGACTCCTCCTAATATAAGCCAAGGACTACGTCTGCGAAAAGCATCAAAACCGGGAAATGTAATTGCTAGAGCTATTCGTTGTGAGCCTCGCAAAACATGACAAAGATCAATCTTTTTCCGTACTTTAAAAAACATAAACCAATTAAAAAGGTCGAATGCTCCATAACGAAGATAAAGCGAATGCCGTTCGATGTCTTGGAGAGCACGATTGCAACTAAGCTTTTGGGGTACATCCTCTAAATAGTAGCCCAATATTTGAGGAGTCTTTACAAGTTGGCAGCAACGTGCCGCACGAATTTGAAAATCAAAATCTGCAACTAAACAATATTGTTCATCAAAATAGCCTATCTTTTCATGAATTGATTTTCGCCACATCGGGAAGCAACCAATATTATGTTCTCGAAAAAAAAGCTTAGGCGTTTTCTGAAAATCAGCATACACACAAAGTTTTTCTGTATATATGGGATATTGGTACATAAAATACATATCTCCATAAGTTAAATCTGCTTCAGGGTGTGTATCCAACATAGCAGCCTCATCAAGTACTGAATGTGGCAAACGAATATCATCCACATTCCAAATGGTAAGATATTCTCCTTCGGCTAAAGAGATTCCCCGATTCCATGTCTCATAGAGCTTTTCACGTTCCAAAATGATCACATGCTTTACAAAAGGAAGCTTGGGCAACCATTTATTTATAATCTGCAACTCTGCTTCCGTGGGTGCATTGTGCAAAAGCAATAGTTCAACACGGTTCTGGTTATCTAGTTTTGCTACATAACCAAGAAAAGTTTCAAGATATTGCTCACAATGAAAAAGAGAGCTGAGCACAGTTATTTTAGTAGAAGAATCTTTCATTTCTATCGGTACATCTTTTTTGAGGTAATAAAAGAGGAGCAAAGATAATCTTTTTTTTATAAAAAAATTATCCTTGACCGCTTTTTTTTGTTTTTCAATTCCTTTTCTCTTTTTATCGATCGATATACTAGAATGCTCTAATCCGATTAAAATAAAAAAGCAAAGTATACGTTACTAGTAGAACAACTTAATAAATTTATGACATTTTCTATCCGATCGTTTTTTCAAGGTAATGAACGTACTGTAAAAGCAAAGAAGAACATTCTATTCTCAATGGGGATAAAAGGACTTTCTATCCTTACCACTTTTGTTTTAGTTCCACTTACTTTAGGATATTTAAATGAAACACAATATGGTATTTGGCTTACCATGAGTTCCTTTCTGATATGGATAAACTTCTTCGATGTGGGATTAGGTAATGGACTGCGTAATCGATTAACAGAAGCTCTCGCCAAAAAAGATTATGAATTAGGACGGATTTACGTTAGCACCACAGTTTTTCTGCTTACGGTAGTTGTTTGTGCTTTCTATCTAATTCTTCTAGCAGCTTCACCCTGGATTAATTGGTACTCTATATTAAATGCAACTCACGCACAAGTAGAAGGATTGGGAGCACTTATTTTAATTGTATTCTCACTATTCGGAGCCAATTTTGTCTTCAAATTTATCAATATGGTTTTTGTGGCTCAACAAATGCCTGTTTTTAATAATTTATTTCTACTTGCAAGCGATCTTCTTTCTCTTTGTGTGATTTATGGGCTAACGATTTATACTAAAGGCGATCTGACTAAAGTTGCTTTAGTTTACTCTGCTGCACCAATTGTCGTTTATTTACTCGCATATCCGTATGCTTTTTGCTACAAATACAAAGAATTAGCTCCACGACTATCTGCAATTCAACTAAGTTACACTAAAGACCTAATGGGCTTAGGACTACAGTTCTTTGTAATTCAGATTGCTTGCATGATCACGTTTTCTACTACCAATATTTTAATTACTCAGTTATTGGGGCCGGAACAGGTAACTCCTTATAATATTGCTTACAAGCTATTTAATGGAGTAGCTATGATTTTCTTCATTATTCTAACTCCAATGTGGAGTGCGGTGACGGATGCCTATACTAAAGGGGATTTGGGTTGGATTAAAAACGCCATTCGCCATATGATAAAACTTTGGGGAGTCACCTCCATGCTAATGGGAATTGTTTTAATGGCCTCTCCATTTATCTATTCTTTTTGGATACAAGACAAAACACATATCACATTTTCTGTTTCTTTAATGACCGGTATCTACATGTGCATGCTAAATTGGAATAATCTTTTTTCGTACGTAATTAATGGAGTAGGAAAAATCCGATTACAACTTTATTTATCTGTAATAACCAGCCTTTTGTTTATTCCCATTGCACTTTATTTAGGTAAACACTATGGCATTGAAGGAATTCTAGGTGCTATGTGTCTATCACTTGCGCCCATGTGCGTGCTCTTACCTGTGCAGTATCACAAAATTATAAACAAAAAGAACAAAGGAGTTTGGAATCAATAAGATCATTCTAAAAAGATCTTAGATTTCTCTTCTTTGAAACAGGTTTGTCCATAATAAATTGAATCGAAAAGAAAAAAAGGAAAGATAAAAGAAGCAACTGAAAAAAGAAGATCAGATGTAAACGAATTCATAATCAGCTGCATTAAAAAAAGAAGAATCGGTATTGAATACACACTTTTTCTTTTATTGACCACATACATCAAATAAAAAATGCCGAATAGGAAAACAGCGGTCCCAACAAATCCATAGCGTAAAAATAAATTCGGCCAAGAAATATCAGGACTATAGAGCTGAACAACTCCACCAGTTGTTTCGTCATCCAATCCAATACTATAATCAAAATGCGACTGCGTATAAGATGTCCCATCCGCACATAATCCTTTTCCAAAGATAATACTCTGTGGCTCATCAGCGATATCAACCATGCGCTCAAAAAGGAGTGCCATACGAAACAACATGGTGGATTCATTATCCATCTCATAGGCTTCATCTGTTTCTACAAGGTCTATAAACTCACCGTCCAATACTTTTTGAATATCAACCATTGTACGCCCTTGTAATTGATGCATAGTAAGAGCTAAAATAGGTATTAGTAAGGTTAAAATGATCGGCGAATAACGAGCTAATCGTTTTAAATCGCCTATTTTTAGCAATGCGCCCACAATCAGTAAAAACAAGAACACGAGAACTGCAGAACGCGATAAAGGAAGAAATACAGAAATAATTAATAAGATAGTAGGCCATTTTCCATATTTAGTCTTTAACGATTCGCTGAAAATAAGGATAAAGGCAAATGGGTAAAGCAATAAACTCGGACTATTATAAAAACGATGAATAAAGCCTACGCCTTGTCCTTCAAGTGCATCCTGTAACAA
>JAGPIY010000083.1 GCA_018054715.1 Bacteroidaceae bacterium | reverse complement strand
CCTTTTATGCGGAGATATTCTTTATGTTGATATTCCAATCGATCTTTGGCAAGGCGCATATTGCTTTGCGAAGATTGAAGGGCATTTTGAAGATTTACTCGATCGAGTTCTGCAAGTAGCTGGCCTTTCTTCACAGTTGAATTGTAGTCTACATAAATCTTATTGATAATGCCCGACACCTGCGTGCCGACTTCCACCTGTGTAATCGGTTCAATGGTACCGGTAGCAGTTATTGAGTTACAAATCGTACCTTTTTCTATTTTTGTGTCGGCAAAAGTTACTTTATTTACAGGAGTAGGCCCCCATAGTAACCAAATTGCTAGGCCTACTACAGCCACTACTAAGAGGCTGAGACCAATCGTTTTTTTCTTTGACAGTTTCATATTTCTTCGTTTTATTTATTACAAGTTAATTGCCGTGCCTTGATAGAATTCAAGGATTTTTTGATTCAGCAAAGCCATGTATTTGGTTTGCAATTTTTGTTGTTGTGCACTTAATAAAGTATTCTTTTCGGTAAGCAATTCTACCGTATTCTTCATGCCGGCCTTAAATTGCTCACTGGCTAATTCATAGCTTACACTTGCATAATCGGCTTTTTCCTTTGCTGCAAGAAATTCATTTTGTGCTGAATAAGCATCAAGCCATGCAGTCTCGATGGTTTTATAAAGCGTTTTTTGCTCATCAAGTTCTGATAATTGGCTATTTATCAGTTGAAGTTTGGCTTTTTCCACAGCGCTTTTATTCGTTCGGTTATCGAAAATGGGTACACTGAGCGAAAGACCAATATTATTGTTCCACCCATTCTTCAATTGCTTTCCCAGTGTAGCTTCCGATCCAGAAGTATGACCGGTGGCCGTACTAGCGGAAAGGCTCAGTGTAGGCATATATCCTGCCTTTGCAATTGCCGTCTGCAATTCAGCTGCCTGACTGGCTAATTTACTATTTTGAATTTCAGGCATAATACCCAACGCTTGATTATACACGTCTTGTTTATTGGGTAAAGTGCGGAGTACAATAGCATCTAAGACTTCCGGAGTATATATCGACAAAGTTTCCTGTCCACTCAACTCTAGAAGTTGTTTGAGTTGCAATTTGTAACTTTCGAGGGTCGTTTGCGACTTCACCAATTGATAGCGATCGGTGCTAAGCTGCGACTCCAGTTGAGCTATATCGGCACGAGTTAACATACCGGCCAATTTCTGCTCAAGTCCCCGTGCAAGAGTGGCGCTGTCAAGCACCAAGGTCTCTTGATTGATTCGAATACTTTCTGTGGCATACAAAATTTGCATGTAGGCTTGTAAAATAGCAAGCTCGGTTTGATTTTCAAGCTCTTCTGTGGTTTTTACGGCCATTTGCTCATTAAGCTGGGCTAGTTTGATATTCTTGGTATTTTTACCTCCATTATAAAATTCCCAACTTGCTCCTAAGCGATAACTACCTGAATAAGTGTTAATGGTACCGTCGTTGTACGAATCGCCTGTACTGCCATTGCCTCCATAAGGCTGATTGGCATAAGTCTGCGAAGCCGTAAAGCTCAACGATGGAAACAATTGCGCCTTGGCACTCTTTGTGCTTACAGCGGTCTGCTCTTGTTGATTTCTGCTCTGTAAGATAGAAATGTTGTGCTCCTTGGCATAATCAATACAAGAGCGCAAATCCCATGTAGAGGGATGTTCTTGCCCACTTGCCAAAGCACTTACAAACGTCAGCAGACTAGCTACTAGTATCTTTCTATATTTCTTCATTTGCACGGTATATTATGTGTAACCTTTTTGCAAAGATATACATTTTTACAGATATGCACCTCACAAAGTCGACAATTCGCTCAAACACATCGACCCAAAAGGTTATTTTATCGATTTATTTTTTAAAATTTTCTTTTATTTTCGTATCTTTGCTTGCAATTTCTTTATAAAAATTTTTCTATGCATCCTCTTTCTCTATTTCAATATTGCCCAATTTGCGGAGCGAAAGCTTTTCACGATCATAATTTCAAGTCGAAACGTTGTGAGCAATGTGGATTTGTATATTACTTTAATCCGTGTGCAGCTACAGTAGCTCTCTTATTGAATGAGGAAAATGAGTTACTGGTTTGTCAACGAGCAAAAGAACCGGCAAAAGGTACCTTCGATTTACCGGGAGGCTTCTGCGACATGGATGAAACGATAGAGGAAGGAATGTTACGCGAGATTAAAGAGGAAACCGGACTCGTACCCACGCATATAGAGTATCTATTCTCACTGCCCAATCGATATCCTTTTTCGGGTTTTGAAGTACATTCGTTAGATTGTTTCTTTCTATGCCGAGTAAGCGACATTTCTTCTTTACGTTCGATGGACGATGCGGCTAATTGCCATTTCCTGCCACTCGACCAAATAGATCCGTCGCTCTTTGGACTGACCTCGGTACGCACCGGATTACAACGCTTTCTGAAAGATCCACAAGCTTAAAAAGTAAGCTCCTTTATAATACTTGCTATTGAAAGACTTTTTTCTTACCTATCTAACAGCAAAGAGATGCAGAACTCTTTGGTAAAAGATGCTATACAAAAAGGAATAAGCCCTACGGCAAAACACAAAATGCCGTAGGGCTTATTCTTTTTTGCTGTAGGGCAAACTCAGCAAAGAAGCTTTGCTTATAGAAAGAAGGTTAGCATGAAAGAATGTTTAAGAAGCAATCTATCGAGTGAGATTGAACTTTAATGTACCTCCGAAATCGCTGTTTGTTACCGGATACGAAGACGAAGATATTAATGGAGTGTTCTTCTGATAATCGTAATAGAGCTTAAGTGTTAATTGCTTTGAGAGTACATAATCGGCCGAAAAAGAGAATTTCACCGCCTTATTACCACTGGTAGCTTGCGTAGTGGCATTCATTATGTCGCGATTTAAGGCCGACTGATTTCGGAAACTAACATCCATACGCAAGTCTAAATCGTGACTGATAGTAGCCGACTTATTCGTTGTTTTACTCGCATTAGCAGTTTTATTGTTCGCCGCTGTAGTTGTAGTTTTGCGAGCATTCCGGCCTTTCATCTTCGACTGGAAAGGACTGAAATCGACTATCTTATAACCCATTCCAAGTACAATATCTTTCGATAAGCTTTCCACAATCTGCAACGCCGTAGTAGAGAGCGTTAACACACGAGTTCGTTTATATTCCAATTTCCCGGTAAAGCCTTTTAAGAAAGTCATATTGGCTCCTATCAATGGAGAGAAACTTTCGTTAATACTAACCGTGCTCACGTCGTAAGGTGAAGAAGGAGTAGGATTACCGGTGGTTACATCTTCCACAAATCCCAAGTCACCCATATAACTAAGGTATGAACTATATGAATTATAAGAACCTACCGTATAAATACTTTTATAACCATGTGTAAGGTCAAAACTCTTAAAAATCCGTTGCATAAAGGGAAGGCGTGAAAGTCCGCTGTACGTAAAGTTCCAGTTAGGCATCAATGAGGTTAAAGTCGGGAAGAAGCCCAAAGAAACACTCTGTCCCGATTTTCCGGTATAAGCTCCAAGGAAGGCAGGAATCAGTACATCGGCTGAGTACTTACTTACTTCTCCATTTGCAGCATTGTATGGCTGACCGGCTAAACCGTTTGAAGTACCTACGGGATATACGGAATTTGCATACTGAGCTTGCACCCGTTGCTGAATGACGTCTAAACTCTTAAGGAACTTATCGAAAGATGCCGACTTATAGCCGTTGCCTGAATTGCCCGATTCGAAAGCAGTGCCAATAGTTACAATCGTCATATTGAAGTTACCGGTACGTGTAGTAGGCATCCCTTCATACATAATTTGGATACTTTTACTATTACTTTTTGAACGCGAAGCATTAAGGTCTACTTTAAAATCAGTAAAAGGTTCGAGTGTTGCCTTTAGCTGTATATTTTCCGTTTCACTAGTAGATGCGGAAGAAGATACACTGTCGTTCTGAATCAACCAATTGCGCTTCGCTGCCTTCTGTATATAACTATCATCAGCAAAACCAAAAGCGAAGTCCAGACCAGGAGAGAGCAAACCGTCTACGGTACGTTGTCCAAAGAAATCGCCTATTTCAGTGGCAAATCCGGGCAAAGTCATCGCTTTTGAATTGGTATAAGTCAGCGACACACTACGCACCATCATCGCAAAGCGAGATACATGCTGAGCATATTTAAACCAAGGAGCTTCACCTTTCGGCTTCTCTGGTTGGATGGTAAGCTTCACCTTTACTGTATCACGAGTTAAGATCGTTAATTTGTTACCATCTTTCACCTTATATTTTATAGGATAGCGTGAACCATCTTCGCGAATTGCAGAAACACGCGGATTACGGCTAGCCATTTTATGCTCTACTTCGATAACTGTATCACGTTTCAACTGAATTTCTTTTTCAAACTTTTTGACCTTTGCTGTATTCTTTTCATCTTTGCCATCCGCACTTCCCTTATCGTCTTTCGACGTTTTAGCTGCTTTTGTTTTGGGAGCAGCCATTTTCGATGCAGCAAACTTCTTATTGGTGTCACGCAGGAAAGGCACTTTGTTATATAATTTCTCAAGTTCCAATTTTCCGGTAATAGTCCAAGTAGCTTGATTGCTAATAGTATGGCCCAAAGTAGTTCCATCGGAAAGATCTGTTCCTCGATCCCAAGCATACGAAGAAGTATAATTAGCACTCGACGAAACCCAGTCGAGTACCGGAATCAAATCGAAAGGTACCTTGTACGAAGCATTGAAGTTCTGTTTATAATCGAGTGGTCGACCAAGACTTAATAAAGAAGATTTCACCGAATCTTTCCATACGCTATACTGATCGGGATAAAGTGCCTTATTTACCACACCTGCGGGTTCTTCAATTTCAGCTTGCGTAGCAGAAGTAAGATTCATCTGGAGGTTCTTTAACAAATCCCATCGAAGCGTAAAGTCACGATTCCAAAGGTAACTCTTCGATACAGAAACATCCATCTGCGTATCACCGGCTGAATTATCCAAATCACGCAATTGAGTTTCTTGATAGAAACGAGTAATCTGACTATTAAAGCCTATATTTTGAGGCAACCAATTTAAAGTAAACGATTTGAAATACTTCATATATCCGTCCTTTTTCTTGGTATTCTTCCAAGGAGAAATACTTTTATAAACCGGTGAGTAGCTGTATGTGAGCCCGAGCTTCCAATTGGTTTCATTTTCATACTTCGTTGTATTGCCTGTATTATGTCGACGAGAAAAAGAATACGTCATATTCAAATTCGCAGGATCCCAAGGCATAGGGCGCTTGCTCGCTATATTGAATTTCACATTACTTAATGAGAAGTTCGTATAGGTTTGAATACTCCGAGCAATATCGAGTATGGAATCTTTTTCAGCTTGTGTAGAATAAGTATCAAGCACGTCGTCTAACAAAAGATCTTCGTTCGTAGGATCGTATTTCGGAGAGGTAATCTCTTTTGAGTAAGAATAATAAAGAGGAGCTTGAAGCTTTAACTTCGAAGGGAAGAAACGTCCGGCTTCCAAACTAGTGGTAATGCTATACTGATAATAGTTATCTGTACGCCGTTCACTAACACCTTGCTCCAATCCTCCAAATCCGGCTGTTTCCATGTGTCCGGTTAAGGCAACAGTACCTATGTCGCTAAGTTGTACCGTCAAATTACCTTTAGCAGCCCAACCTCCTTCTTCATTAAATTCCTTCAAACGCAACTCATTGACCCAAACCTCAGCCGAGCGTGCACCACTAGAAAGGTTGCGTACTCCTACCATCATCGTTCTAATATTGGCCAAAGCAGGATTACCCACAATTGTAACTGTATTATTCGAATTATTAGCATCACTTCGATAGAAAGGAGTAGTATAGGCAGCTTTCAATTTGTTACGTTGACGTTTAAGATCAGTAAAGACACTCAAATCAATGTCAATCATGTTGTTTTCGGGCCATACTGCCTGACAGCCACTTAGAGTAGAACCGTTATAGCTGCCTGCAGGAGTTATATTAAGCGGAACTTCGTATTCATAATAGTTGTTGTTGAAGTCGCTACCTAGACGCAAAAATACGGCAACCTCTTTATTATCAAGCGTAGTATGATTCAAAGCTGAATCAGAAAGAGCTTCAGCATGAACAAACATCTGTAATCGACTATACTGACGCACATCTAATGTGGTAGTTTTATAAACGGCCTTTGCATCACCAGTCGGTAAATTACTAACTTTTATTGCTAATGCCTGTTCATTCTCCTGAGTAAGTTGGGGTTGCGAAGGATCGACCACACGAGTTATTCCCGGAGGCATCACATAGTTTACAGGTTCCTTATCTCCATTCTCTTCAATATTTACAGCAGAGATTTCTACATTACCACTTAAAGAAGTAGTGCTTCCGTCTTTACGTTTCAGTCCCTTTTCGTAACCACGCCAGTCGGCACGAACCAAGTTCATCGCAGCAAAGCGCAGAACTACCGAATCGGTAAAGTTTGTCAAATACATACGCATGAAACGAATTGAAGTAAAGTCAGAAATAGAACCTTTCTTGGAGTCATACTGATTTACCGGTATCTTAAACTGATACCACTTTACATCTTCTGCGGTTTGTCCGTTTCGCAATTTCACATTAGCGGTACGAATACTACTAACATAGTTATCGCCAACTTTCATGTTTGGTTTCAAATGCAACTTGTATTCGTAATATTTCTCGGTCTCATTCAGGGTGAAATCTTGATTAATATCTTCTACATCGGGTACACTTTTTGCAGAAACCTCATAGCTCTCAGGTGAGTCTTGCGAAGCGGTTGAGTTACCTTCGGGAGAATTATAATGTTTGTATCGACCAAGAATCGGCATTTTAGCCTCATCATAATCGGAGCCACGGAAATAATGAAAATTATCGCCTGCAGGATCAGCTTCAAACGGTGCCATGTTGCTTACGCCTTGGTTTCGGAGACTTTGTAAATAAGTACTATAGGTGCTATAATCAACTTCCTCAGTCGAGCTTAGTCCATTCAAACCTACATCTTGTTTCTTTCTTGAACCGGATGAAGTATCGAAAGCATATACTAAGCTTCGGCTAGTCGGGACTTTGCCCCAAACGGTATAATCTACACCCGTTGAAGAACCATCTACAGGCAATCCGTTTTCAAAAAACTTTCTACCGTCTTTCAGAATATCCTCACTCACATCACCAAGATCAATATAGAAATCACCTCCCGTAGAAGTGGGGTTATAAATAAATGGATCAAGCATCCAGAACTCAATGTATTCAATGTTAGCTGTTTCAAAATCGGGTGAATCCAATTTGCGCATCATACCTCCCCATCGCTTCGAAGGAGTCGGTAAAGTTCCGTCAGAATTCAAAGAAGGATCTAAATTATAAGGGCCACGCTCTTGAGGATAATAAGCTAAGTTGAGTACACTCAAAGTCGAGCTCTCTGTATAAGTAGTCTCTTTATCGGGAAAGACCTCACTTTGATACACTTCGCGCACATAGTGATTACTAAGTTGGTTTACATCACTCTTAATATGGCTGGGAGTTAGTGAAGAACTTTTATTCGTAAAAAGTGGATCAATGTAATACCAAGCCATCAAAGCGCGATTGTAGCCATAACTCACATCATTCGATTTTTCAGCTTCCGAAAAGCGAGAAGGAGTAGAACAAAGCATCCAACTGGTAGGGGTACGTAAATCAATTTTCAACTCGGTATCCTCAAAATCGTCAATATACGATGCATTATCTTGAATGCCCGAAGAGTGTCCGGGAATAAGTTGAGCAAACTCAGTAGTAAGGTTAAGCGTAGAAGGAGCAGTTGCATTGACAAAAGGAAGTTTATCGATTACATTAGTAAGCCATTGGCTTTCCTTTTTGTAAGCCAAATTTAAACCCCAAATAGTATTATTTATAGG
>JAGPIY010000082.1 GCA_018054715.1 Bacteroidaceae bacterium | reverse complement strand
CCATAAAACGGACGATGAGATTCATGCTTATTTTGAAGCCTTAGGGATAGGCGACAAAGAGACACAATTGTGTGGTAAACTTTCTTTTGGTCAACAGCAACGTGTGGCTATGATTCGTTCTCTCTGTCAACCATTCGATTTTGTGTTTTTGGATGAGCCAATCTCGCATCTCGATGAAGTAAACTCAGGCATTATGGGACGCCTTGTAGTTGAAGAGGCAAAGCGCCAAGGTGCTGCAATTATCGTGACCAGTATAGGAAAGCATATCGACCTCCCCTACGATCATATTTTTAAGCTTTAAACCTATATTATATTTCTTATGAACTTAATTTGGAAACTCCTTCGCCAACATATTAGTTTGGGACAGCTTGTTGGTTTCTTTTTTGCCAACCTTTTTGGTATGATGATTGTATTGCTAGGCGTACAATTCTATCGTGATATATACCCAATGTTCGGAGGAAAAGAAAGTTTTATTAAAAACGATTTTATCGTACTTACCAAGCGCGTTAGCTCAATAGGCTCATTTGCAGGAGCTACTACAACCTTTTCAGCAAAGGAGCAACGGGAAGTTGCAAAGCAAGAATTTGCCTATAAAGTAGGAGCTTTTACTCCTTCGTGTTATAATGTAAACACCACTCTTGGTATGGGAGGAAAAGAGGATGGATTCCATTTCTCGACTGAAATGTTTTTTGAAAGTGTGCCTGACGATTTTGTGGAAATAGAAGCTGCTAAGTGGAAATTTATACCCGGAAGTCACGAAATTCCGATCATTTTACCGAAAAACTATATCAACCTTTATAATTTTGGATTTGCTCAAAGTCGTAGCCTTCCGAAAATATCAGAGGGTTTGATGAACATGATCTCTCTTTCTATTCGTATTTCCGGGCAAGGAAAAGAGGGCCTTTATACAGGTCGTATTGTGGGTTTCTCTTCTCGTCTTAATACTATACTTGTGCCTCAAACGTTTCAAGACTGGGCTAATCGTGAATATGGGGAGAAAGAACCAGCCTGTTCTCGTTTAATAGTTGAAGTCGAGAACACTGCCGATGATCGTATTGCAACTTTTGTGCAGAAGAAAGGATATGAAACAGAGGACGATAAGCTGGAAGCCGGGCGTATGACTTATTTCCTCAAATTAGTCACTGCTATTGTGTTATTAGTAGGATTTATTATAAGTGTGTTGTCTTTTTATATTTTGATGCTCAGCATTTATTTACTTTTGCAGAAAAATACCACAAAACTCGAAAATCTGTTATTGCTGGGATATTCCCCATCGCGAGTTGCCATGCCTTATCAGATCCTTACATTAGGATTGAATGCTTTTGTACTAGTATTTGCCCTTTGTTTGGTTTTCTCCGCACGAGATTGTTATATGGGATTAGTTACACAGTTGTTCCCACAAATGGACAAAGGTTCTATGATGCCGGTAATTCTTTTAGGAATACTTATTTTTATAGGAGTAAGTATTTTAAATTGCGTTGCCATTCGTAAAAAGGTTAATTCAATTTGGATTCATAAGAGCTAAGAACAATAGAGGTCTCTCTAAAGTTCTGAAAGATAGTATTTACATCTACAGTCTCCACCGAGTGCTTTTTGTTTCTTCAATTAGTGAAGAACGAGTCACTTTGTGGAGACTGTAGATGTTAAAGCTTTATCGCTATTATAGTGGAAGTATTTCGATCCAATAATTGTCAGGATCGTTCACGAAATAGAGTCCCATTTCCTGATTTTCGTAGCAGATGCATCCCATTTCGCGGTGATAGGCACGTGTTTCATCGTAGCTACCTGCGATGCGAATGCAGAGATGCGATTCATTTTCTCCGAGTTCATAATGGTTTGTATGATCGCGTAGCCACGTCAGTTCCAGAAGAAAGTTTGATCCTGTTGCGTCTCCCAGGTAAACAAGGATGAAAGAGCCATCTGCTGCTTCTTTGCGTTTTATCTCTTTTAAGCCTAATGCTTTTTCATAAAAAAACAAGCTTTTTTCTAGGTCTGTCACATTAATGTTGAAGTGATCGAATTTGCTTTTAATTTCCATTTCATTGTATGTTAGAGTGTTTGATTAAATCACAATAGATTCTCCTTGAGTACTCCAAAGTTTTACTAGGCATTCTGAAGGAACCTCCCTTGCAAATTCCGGCAATCTGTTGTCTTCTTCCCAAAAATGCATTGGTAGGAACAAGCGGGTAGGGAATTGGCTAATAAACTGTAAAGCTCCTTTGTAGAAGTTACTTCCAATTCGTGGGTCTACAGGAAAGAAAATTGCATCGAAGAAAAAGGAATTTGGATCATTCTTCTCTTGTGGAGACAAATTATTTTGTGGGAGTAATTTTTTAGCCAGATAGTTTAGTTCACGTATGTAGGCTTTCTCTGCTTTTTCTGCTTCTTCCGCAGTAGATTCGTCCTGCCAATGCCAATTATTCAGATCACCGGCATGGAATAGTCTTTTTCCTTCTATCTCAAAGTAAAAACAGATTCCGGCATCCGTTGATCCTCCGGCTTGTACTTTTATATATTCATCATCATAGGTATCACCACGACGTAGGAAAAGTATTTCCTTCTTATCCTCAGTTATGTTTCTACGTCGATGTATATCTGAGGACAGTATGTACTGAAATTTTAGTTCTTTGTAGCGCTCTTTCCAAGTTAAAATCTCCGGATTATAATGATCGGCATGAAAATGTGAGGAAAGCACATATATTGGCTTTCTGTGTTTAGTGGCTATTTCTTTCTCTCTTTGAAAAAAAACTTGTAAAGTATCTTGTGGAGTATCTTTCCAGTAATCAATTACAACTGTGCAATTTATGGCTTCAATTAAAAACCCGCTGTGATGAAGATATGTAATTTTCATATTATATTATTTTGAATGGATGAATTATCGTAGAGCTGGGCTGAAGAGATTAGTTCCAGAAGCCAAGCCATATTTTGCCCTAGGTTTTGCATGTTTCGCATGCCTTCTTCATCCTCGCATACTTCTCCTATATTAAAACCATAAACCATATTCCAATAAGTAGAGCCTACAACGAGTATCTCTTTGTTTAGTAGAAAATGGTTCATCGTATCTACCGCTTGCATACCACCAGCTCTGCGCACTGCGGAAACTGAAGCCCCGACTTTGTGTTGTAACAAATGTGGATTGCTAGCCACTACTACACCTGCCCGGTCTAAAAAAGTTTTCATTTTGGCTGATACATCAGCAGAATAGACGGGCGAGCCAAGTAAGATACCTTCTGCAGCTACTATTCTATTGAATATCTCGTTAAAATTATCTTTCTGAAATACACAACTTCTTTTCCCTTTGCAGGCAAAGCAACCTTTGCAATAATCGATATCTTTATTATAAAGTTCAATAAGTTCTGTCTCGATGCCTCTTTTATTCAACTCTTGAAACCCCTTACGCATAATAAGTACAGTGTTGCCCTCTTTTCTTGTGCTACCACAAATGCCAATTACTTTCATTGAACTACCTCCCAATTGCAATTTTAATTTATGAATGCAAAGATAGAAAATAAATTTGATGAAGTTCATCGTTTAAAAAAGAAAGAGATCAAAAGTATTCTATCGATATGTAATTAGAGGGTTACGATTCGACCAGCAATTTTACATCTTTGTCTATTGTATCTATGCCTCGAAGATTAAAATGGCTAATCAGTATATCTTTTATATTTGTTGCAAGAAAAGCTGGTGAGGCTTGACCTAGGTGAATATTCTTCACCCCTAAACTTAGCAAAGCAAGTAAAGCAATGACTGCCTTTTGTTCATACCATGCAAAGTTGTATACAATCGGTAGATCATTTATATCGTTCAGATGAAGCAATTCTTTGAGTTTTACTGTACATATAGCTAAGGAATAAACATCGTTGCATTGACCCACATCAAGAACTCTTGGAATGCCATTAATACTGCCTAAAGCCAGTCTGTTATAACGGTATTTAGCACATCCGGCAGTTATAATTATTATATCGTTAGGGAGTGGTCTGGTGTAGTCGGTGTAATATAATTTACTATTTATACGTCCTTCACATCCAGCCATTACTATAAATTTACGAATTGCACCGCTTTTTACAGCGTCGACTATTTGATTTGAAAGTTGTAGCATTTGGTGGTGTGCAAATCCACCAATAAGATATCCTCGCCCAATTTCTATGGGTGGGGCACATAACTTCGCCTGTGCGATGATTTCAGAGAAATCTTTTTTCCCTTCAGCATCACTTTCAATGTGTTTCCATCCTGGGTAGTCTGCTACATTTGTGGTGTACATTCGGTTGTTATACGTAGCAGTGCTTAGCGGAGGGACAATATAATTGCTGGTGAAGAGTACCGGGCCATTGAAGGTTTCGAATTCAGCACGTTGCAGCCACCATGAATTTCCATAATTGCCTATTAAGTGTTTGTACTTTTTTAATTCCGGATAATAATTTCCGGGTAGCATTTCACTATGCGTATATACATCCACCCCAGTGCCTTCTGTTTGAATTAGTAAATCTTCCAAATCTTTCAAGTTATGTCCACTGATTAGAATGCCCGGGTTCGTACCTACGCCGACATTAATTTTTGTTATCTCAGGGTTTCCGAAATGATTCGTATGTGCTTTATCAAGTAGCGCCATAGCACGTACTCCATATCTACCGGTTTCCAATGTGAGCGAAGCGAATTCTTCTGCGGTAAGTTCCTTTGTGGCTAAGGTTGAAAACGTTTGTTGTATGAATTGATAAATTGTTTCATCTTCATAACCCAAGTTACGAGCCTGCGAAAGATATGCAGCCATACCTTTTAGTCCGCATATAATTAACTCTTTGAATGCATGTATGTCTTTGTTGCACTCGTTAGATATACCTATAGTAAAACCTTCCTCTAGAAAAGAACCGGTCGACCCATTCCATTGTATACTCTCTATATTAGGGAGTTTAATATTTGCTCTTTCGGCAATTGCAATTAAAGCATTACGTTTTTCAATTCCTTCTTTTATGTATTTTATAATTTTATTATTATCGAAGCAGACATTCGTGATAGTAATGAATAGTGAATCGACAATAAAATTATTGGTTGGCTTATCTATTTTAATATCATGTATATGTAATTCATTAGCAGCTGTGGAAATTCCTTGTACAATGAATAGCAATAAATTCATAAGTGATGGAATATTTTTATCATTGACTTTTTTTGTGGTGCACCCGATTCCTTTTACGTCTTCTTGGCATTGAAAGCAATACATCGTCTCTTTCATATTATTTTTTTTACGAGTGGGTATTAGAAGAAAATAGAATAGTTCTTTCTTCGGAGAGTTGATCGCAGCGGTTGTGTTTATTCGTTATTGATGAAGACCGTAAGTATTAAGTGAAAAAGAAGAGTTAATTTATTCGAGATTTTAAGTGTTTCTCGTTTTTAAGTTATTAAATGAGAAAGATAAAATGAATAGTGTTTATTTGTTGGGTGTGAATATAAAGAAAAAAACTCGAAAAAACAAGGGTTTTATAGAGAAAAATGATTCGAATGAATGATTTTAACGATTACAATAATAAAAGACGCATAATTCCGTTTTATAAGTTATGAAAAAGCTTTTTTTGAAATTTCCATTTATCCTACTTTTTACCTTTCTATTATTAGGAGTGTTGGCTTCGTGCGATGATGAAAACTTTAGTACTTCCTCAAGTGATCAACCTTTTTTCTCCGCGGATACTTTAAATTTCGATACGTTGATCACTACAATAGGCTCTTCTACGAAAAAAATAATGCTGCGCAATCCATCGAAAAAGTCGTTACGTATTACTAGCCTGACTCTTAAGGGAGGAGCTGCAAGTGCTTTTCGAGTGAATTGTGACGGACAAGCGGGTACTGAATTTACGAACTTGGAGCTAATGGATGGTGATAGTATGTATCTCTTTATCGAAGTAACTGTTCCTGAACAAAAGAGTATAGCTCCTCAATTAGTAGAAGATGAAATAGAAGTGCTCACCAATGGGGCTACTCAACATTTGGTGTTGCAGGCTGTGGGACAGGATGCGCAAATAATGCGAGGACGAGTTCTTAAGAGCGATACTACTTTTACTTCAGGTAAACCTATACTTATTTATGATAGTCTTTATGTATCAGAAGGAACTACGCTTACCTGTTTAGAAGGAACTCGTCTTTTGTTTCATAATAAAGCAGGCCTGAAAATAGCCGGAACGCTCATCACAGAAGGTACTGCGGAGCAAAGAGTGGAATTTCGTGGAGATCGATTCGATAATCTGTTTTCGTATTTACCTTATGATCGTACTTCCGGACTTTGGGACGGAATCCATTTTCTACCTTCAAGTGTAAAAAATGTATTGGATGGGGTTAATATACATTCCGCTATAAATGCCATTATCATGGATACTCCTTTCGACTATACGGTAGATGCCCCTTTTGAAACGGATACTCCTTTTCGATTGCGTATTCTGAATAGCATCATTCATAATTCTTCAGCAACTGCTCTGAATTTGTCGGGTTCGAAAGCGGAGATACTAAACTCGCAGTTAACCAATGCCGGGGCTGATGTAATTTTACTAACGAATGGTAGCTACCGTTTGTTGCATTGTACTGTTTTAAATGAATATGCTTTTGCCCTTCAAACTGGATATCCGATTCATATAAAAGGTACGGTCTCAGGGGTAGTGGCAACTCGTGTGACTCTTCAGAACTGCTTATATGCCGATGCAAAAAAGAGTTTTAGCTTTAGTGACTCGGGTACTTATGAGTTAGCTACTGAAGGGTGTGCTGCAGATGCTGATGATCAGCATTACTTAAATATAAATATCGGAAAAAAATATCAGTATGACTTCCGCCCTACCGTAGGGAATACTGGAGTGGGTGTCGGTCTTTCTGGATGGGCTGACGAAGTGCCTTTCGATTTAAGTGGGGTCTCTCGTCCTTCTTCTTCTGCTGATGCAGGTTGTTTACAACACGCTGAAAAGTAGATTTCAGCAACACAAAAATAAAAAGAAAGGTTCCCCATAAGTTAGTGAGGAACCTTTCTTTCTTTAAATAGCTTCCAATATAGCTTCTAAGTGGATCCAGAATTTATCGAGTGAAGGAAGATGCATCTTTTCTTCAGGGGTGTGTACTCCACGTAAAGTAGGTCCGAATGAAATCATTTGCATCTCGGGATATTTGCTCGAGAGTAATCCACATTCAAGTCCTGCATGAATTGTTTTTACTTTAGCTTCCTTCTGAAAGAGACGTGTATATTCTTTTTTAGCAATGTTAAGTAAAGGAGAATCATAGATAGGAGTCCATCCCGGATACCCCTCATTCCATTCTACTTTTGCTCCAGCTAGCTCAAAGGTTGCACTGAGCATACGCGTTATTTGCTGCAGAGCAAACGAAGAATCACTTCGTTGACTGCTATATATGGTGAGTTCTCCTTCCTTTTGAGCTACGATAGCCAGATTGTTCGAAGTTTGTACAAAGGAAGGTGCTTCTTGTGAAAAGCTGTACACTCCTGTAGGAGCTGCTAATAGAGCATTGAGAATGCGTTTGCTGTCTTCGTAGGGAATGAATTTTATCTGCTTATTGTTATCTTCGCTACTTAGTGTAAAATGCATATTGGGATCAGTGATTCGATATTCACGTTCCAATTCACTTGTAAATATATTAAAAAGGATGCGTAAGGGCTCTTTTTGTTCCCAAGGAACGGCAATGAATGCACCTGCAGATATTGGGATGGTGTTATGGCGATCGCCTCCTGAAATAGAAGCGATATGTATTGGGAAGTGATTAGAAAATTCATAGAGAAGTCCGGCCAACAATTTGATAGCATTTGCTCGCCCCTTATCAATATCGTCACCAGAATGTCCACCTTGTAAATTGCTTACAGTTACAGAGGCAAAGAAGTAACCCTCGGGAGCCGACTCTTCAGTATAATTGAA
>JAGPIY010000081.1 GCA_018054715.1 Bacteroidaceae bacterium | reverse complement strand
GCGCATTATCAACTTCGGTTCCGCACTTTTTCTTCGGCAAGTAAGAGTGCTCCTGTCTCTTTTTATATAGGTATTGCTAAACTGACGAAGGGTGCAGAGGATATTGCTAAAAGTGAGGTTTTCTGTAATACTTCTGCTACACCTTATACGGCGCAGGATTTTACTTATACCTTTGAGACTCCTTCTTCACTTCCTCTTAAGCGTTTGGCCATTTCTTTTATAAATAAAACAACGGGTGCACCAGTATACTTTGATCGCATCACTTTGGTGAAAGGCGACTCTGTGGCTGTAGGTGGTTTGACAGGTACTTCTAGCGCCATTCTCTATGCAGGCACGGCTTATGCTCCTCAGGTATCTTTGTCTGATGGTGCTTATTTTGATATGAATCCTTATCTAACGAATCCGGGTTTTGAAGAAGGACAAACACTGAAGGTTACTACTTGCAACAATGGCAATGGCTTCTATATACCTAATGGATGGACTTTCGATTCTTTTCCCACAACGTCTAGTTGGGATTATGCGGTTAATGGAACTGCAAAAGTAAATGAGGGTTCACAAAGCTTCGCGGTGCGTTTCAACTGGGGCACTAGCCGTAGCTATACGCTTTCTCAAAATGTGTACAATTTGCCGGCTGGTCGTTATTCTTTAAAGGCGATGGTGCTAGCTGAAAATTCGGCTCAATCGAGTGTTGTGCTTTATGCCAAACGTGGTAGTTCGTCTTTAGGGGTTTCGACTAAAGCACCTACTACTTCTTTTACACAGCTAAGTGTGCCCGATTTTACTCTTCCTGCTCCTAATATTCCGATTTCTTTGGGCTTTACTATAAATTACAAGAGTGATACTGATGTGGAGAATTCTACTGTCTTCGATTTAGATAATGTATGCTTGCAGTATTATGGTAATGGTAGTGAAGATGGAGTGGATAGCCTTTCAACTGGAGATGGCGACCTTACTCCTGATGGAGGAGAAACTCCACAACTTCCTGCAACTGATCCTGTCTCGGGGTATATAGATGTGACTGCGAACTATCTGGCTAATGCCAATTTCGAGAATCCTACCGCTACTTTAGTCTACCAAAACAATGCAGGCGGCATGAAACGCCCTATTGGATGGTCGATGATTTATGTAACGAAAGGTACTACGGATCAGGGAGTTATTTCTTCTGGATTGGATGGTACGGGAATATCTCTCAATACAGCTGCAAAGGATAGTAGCAATTATTATTACATTAATTTAAAGTCGGTTGTTAATTATATAACTCTTTATCAGAGTGGCAAAAAGTTGCCGGTAGGAAAATACGATCTCACTTTCTGGTACAAAAATTCAGGTGCCTCTGCACTCACTTCCACTTGTACTTCGTATACCAAGAGCTATTCTACTACTTTGTCTAACAATGTAACGGATTGGACTCAGGGAGTGGTTACTTTTTATGTAAGCGAGGAAAATGTTTCATCTAAAATAGCAGTCACATTTACGCATAGTGATGCTACTGACAATGCTGCTTTGTTCTTAGATGACTTCCGCCTTTTCTATCGTGGCATTGATTATAGTTATGTATTTACCGATTTAACAGATGTTGAAGCGGAACAGCAAAAACCTGTTATCTATGTAACTAATCATCGTATTTATGTAGAGGGCATTACTGATTATGCGGTTCATACTTTGCAAGGAGTGCTTGTCCCTTCTGATGGAATATTGACCTCCGGAACGTATCTTGTTACGGTAGGGAATGCGACTTACAAAATACAAGTAATGTAATTCGGCCGTAGAGAAAGAATCCCTAAAATGTATTTAGCCCGAAAGAAATTCGAATGACTTTTTTAGTTACTTGATTTTCTTTCGGACTAATCTTTTTTTAGAATACCTTGTGTTAGCCTTCTTTGTAAGAATAAAAAAAAAGATCCTAAAAGAAACGACTGAATGACGAATTTATAGTGCTGTTTTGACGAATTAGTTGTGCTCCTTTCTTGATGTTAAGTTGTAGATTTGCAGTCGATTTAAACTTTAATAATACAAGAAAGATGAAGAACCTCTTTTTATCCGCAATAGCGGCTTTATTTGTAGTGAGTGCAGTAGCACAGAATGGAAAAGAAAAAACTTTTCAGAAATGGGCTTTAACTCCACCTATGGGATGGAACTCATGGGATTGTTATGGGCCTACAGTAGTAGAAAGTGAAGTAAAAGTAAATGCCGACTACATGGCAACAAAGCTTAAAGATTTTGGATGGGAATATGTGGTAGTCGATATTCGTTGGTTTGTAGAAAATGATAAGTCGGGTGGTTACAATCAAACAAATCCAATTTACGTGTACGATGCATATGGCCGTTACACTCCTGCTCTTAATAGATTCCCATCGGCAGCAAATGGGCAAGGTTTTAAACCGCTAGCTGATTATATGCATGCCCGTGGACTGAAGTTTGGTATACATATAATGCGTGGAATACCTAAAATTGCGGTAGATAAAAAATTACCAGTAGAAGGAACCAATGGCATTACTTGTGATATGATTGCAAGTAATGATTCTGCATGTACTTGGCTAAAAGATAATTATAAAGTAGACTGTGCGAAAGAAGGAGCGCAAGCTTATTATAACTCTATTTTTAATATGTATGCACAGTGGGGAGTCGATTTTGTAAAGGTTGATGATCTCTCTCGCCCTTATCATACAGGTGAAATTGAAATGATTCGTCAGGCGATAGATCAAACAGGACGTCCTATGGTGCTCAGTATTTCACCGGGTGAAACACCAATTACGAAATATGAACATGTGCAATCACATGCAAACATGTGGCGTACAGTAGATGATTTTTGGGATAATTGGAGTCAATTGCAATATCAGTTTTCTGTTTGTAAAAAATGGGCTCCTTATATAGCTCCAGGTACTTGGCCTGATGCAGACATGCTTCCTCTGGGCAAAATTAGTATTCGTGGAGAGAGAGGTAGCGAGCGTTATACCAACTTTACGAAAAACGAACAATATACATTGATGTCATTATGGAGTATCTTTAAGTCGCCATTAATGTTTGGTGGTAATTTACCTGAGAATGATAAATTTACTGATTCGCTTCTTACTAATTCAGAAGTACTCTATATGCATAATCGTTCGGTTGATAATCATCAAGTAAGCAACCTTGATGGAAAGATCGTTTGGGCTGCAAGTGATCCTGCAAGTGGAGATACTTATGCCGCTCTTTTCAATACAATGGGAAATGAACTTGTACGTACTAAAAATGCATTATACAGAAGTGGTACTATTTCATATCTAACTACGGGATATGGTCAAGATATAGAAGTTGATATTCCGGAAGGAAGTACTCAACTATGTTTGGTAGCAACTGACGGAGGAGATAGCTACGATTGCGATCATGCCGATTGGATTAACCCTGTCTTGGAAATGACAGATGGAAGTAAAGTGGCTGTAACTGATCTTACTTATTTAAAAGGTTCTACCGGATGGGGGAATATTGCTAAAAATACAAACATTAATGGAGGGACATTAAAAGTGAATGGGCAGAGTTACGCCAAGGGATGGGCTGTACATGCTAATTCGATATTACTTTTCTCTATCCCTCAGGGGGCTAAAAAATTTAAAGCTTTTGTCGGTATTGATGATACAGGGATTACTCAAGCCAATAGTGCCTCTACTGTAGAATTTCTTGTTTTTAATGAAGATCCAACAACTCGTACCGGTGTAGATCCAGTTAAGGCTGTGGCAAATACAGGGCTTATTTGTCGCTCTTTTCAGAAAGAAGGTGTTTCTTTAAATGCAGATATCACAAATGCCAAGAAATTATATTTAGTGGTTACTGATGCAGGCGACAATTATAACTATGATCATGGAAATTGGATTAATCCTGTCTTAAAAGATGCCGATGGAAATGAAACGAAACTTACTTCACTAAATTGGACGAGTGCTACTAGTGGTTGGTCTACTGTGAAAAAAGGAAAGAATATTGATGGCGGAACGTTAATAGTAAACGGTAAAACTTATACTGATGGCTATGGAGTTAATTCGAATTCTATTATTACGTTCGATTTACCTGAAGGACATAAATATACTTCGTTTTCTGCTTTTTGTGGCTATGATGCAGCAATGGAAAATGTTGCAAATGGAGTTACGATGGAGTTTATGGCATTTACACAGGACCCTACTCCTGATAATTCAGCCTCACTTAGTCTTGATTTGCAAGCATTGGGATATGTAAAGGATCAGCCTTGCACCATATTTAATATGTGGAGTGGTAAAGAAGTTGGTACATATACAAATGATGCTTTTGCTCCCATTATTAGCCAACATGGAGTAGGTCTTTATCGTATTAAAGCTGCAAATAGGGCAGCGGGTGCAACTGTAAATATTCAAACAGAAAAATCATCTTATTTAGTAGGCGATTCTGTTAAGGTTAATGTATCTGTTTCTACTGAGGCAAAAGATGGTTGGGTACAGTTGTTCTGTAATGAAAAACTTGTAGGTGTATTGCCTATATCATCTGAGGGTAGAGCTACTTATTGGGCTACTGATTTATCTGGTGATACATATTCTTTTCAGGCTCAATATAGTGGAAATACTCAAGTGAGTAGTGCCTCTTCAGGAGCATTGACTATTCTTGTTGGTATACCTGATGGTATTAAGTCTCTTAATGCAGAGAATCCTAATCTAATTTTGTTTACAAATCCAAAGGGGTTAGTGGTTAATAGTATCGAAAACTGCACTATGCCTATTTATTCAATAGCAGGTAATCTCCTTTCGACTGCACAAATTCAAGAGGGTGAGAATGTAATAAACTTATCTTCGGGGCAATATATTGCCAATGGAGCAGTTTTTATCATAAAATAGCCTTGTAAATCATTGAAAAGATTAGAAAAGAAAGCCCTTGTTGTATTACTGACTTTTATAACTGCATTAGCAATTTCTGCAGAGAATCAGTTTGGCTCCATTCGACGTATTGGTCTGGAACAGGGACTTCCAAATGCAACTGTTCCTGATATTGCTCAGGATACACAAGGCTTTCTTTGGTTTGCTACTAAACAAGGGCTGTCCCGATTTGACGGACAGCGTTTTGTTACTTATAACACTGCAAATTCATCTCTTTCAGGCAATGAATTAAATACCATTTTAGTAGATCCTAAAAGGCCTTGGATATGGGTCGGCACAGAACGCGACGGGCTCAATGTGTTCGATTATGAGAAACGCATATTTCGAACCTTTAAGCACGATGTAAATAATAGATCCTCTATTTTGTCGAATGAAATAACTCATATTGCTCTCGACATTCATAAAAAAGGACTTTGGATTGCAACATATCGTTCGGGCATAGACTATTATGATTTTGATAAAGATCAATTTATTCCCTTTACTCCTCAAACGATAAAAGGAATGCCTGCTGATTATATTTGGGCTGTTGCTCAACATCCGCAAGGATCCCTTTATATTGGATATCTGAAAAGTGGCCTTACTATACTTTCGCTACGCGATCAGAAAGTAAGCCGTTTTATCCATAATCCATCTAACCCAACATCTATTCCAAATAATGAAATACTTTGTTTGTTTTTTGATCCGAAAGGAAATGTTTGGGTTGGTACTCGTGATGGATTGGCTTTATTTAATCCTTCTACAGGCCAATTCCGTTCTTTTCGACATTCAGATAAGGATGCAAATTCGATACTTTCGAATCAAATTTATGGGATTTCATATAAGGCACCCAATGAACTGTGGGTTACTTGTCGTATGCGTGGGGTCAGTGTACTCAATTTGCAACAAGATATCTATAATCTAAAAGCTCCAATACGTTTCCAGAATATATCAGTTGGAGATAGTGAGAAACATCTTTCTAGCATTCATGTCTATTCTGTTTTTACAGATAGCTTTAAGAATACGTGGGTCGGTTTTGATGGAGATGGACTGAATTGTATTCCTCATGAGAAGTCTCTCTTCCGCATTTGGTGTAATAATCGGATGCAAGAAGAGGGTCAACGATTGAGAGGGCATACTCCTCTAAGCCTTTGTAGTGAACCGAGTGGTGATATTTGGGTTGGCGAAGATGCTGCCGGAGTTGATATCTTTCATGATGGAGAGAATACTCCTTTGCGAGCTTCTGTTCTCAATAATTTGTTAGGAAGAACACTTGTACAAAGCCTCTATAAAGATTCAAAAGGAATTATTTGGATAGGTACTTTCTTGCAAGGAATTATTTGTTACAGTCCTAGAACAGGTTTACTAAAGCGATTAAATCCCGATAAATTGCTCCCATTGCACATTCGCTGTTTTCATGAAGATAAGAATGGAATAATGTGGATTGGTACGCACCATGGTCTTTATCAATATGATCCTAGAAGTGAAGTGTTCACAAAGTCAGCTCTATTAAATAAAGCGATTGGAGACAATATACTTCGCAGTATTGTTGGTGATGCAGAAGGAAATATATGGGTTGGCTCTTTTGGCAATGGGCTTACGGTCTTTTCGCCTTCTGGATTAGTAATTCAGCACTGGGGAGTATGTAATGGTTTTCCTACAGATGCTATTAATGTATTGTATCGCGATTCAAGAGGAGATGTCTGGGCAGGCACACGCAAAGGATTAGTTCATTTTGAAACTAAGAAACTTCATCGGCCATATCATGTTTATAATGAATATAATGGAATTGCCAATGGTTGTATTCGTGCGATACAAGAAGATAGCTATAAAAATCTTTGGTTTAGTACGAACGATGGAATATCTTGTTTACATCGTTCTAATGGAGTTTTCTATAATTATGCGAGTTTAGATGGCTTCTCGTGGGGCGAATTTCAAGATGGTGCTTCTACTTCTGATAAGGATGGACGGCTTTATTTCGCGTCTCGTAGAGGAGTTGTTAGTTTTAATCCTTCTGATTTTAATGTTACTCACTCACACATTAAAATTGCTATTACTGGACTTTATTTGTTGGGACGGCAGGATGAGTTGCAAGAAAAGAGCATTCCTATAACTTTAGATGGGCGGAGAATTAAGTTAGATTCTGATGAGAATACTCTTTCCATTTTATTTAGTGCGCTCGATTATTCATGGGCTAATCGTCTTGAGTTTGCCTATCAACTTGAAGGATTGTCAGAAGATTGGTATAACTGTAAAGGAGGAAGTGTTACTTTCCGTAATTTACCTTCAGGAAACTATTCTTTTCATTTGAAGTATCGTTTGAGTGGAGAGAAATGGATGCAGATTCCTACTTCTCTCAATTTCCAGATTGTCCCTCCATGGTGGAAAAGTATTTGGGCAAGTTCTGTTTATATAATTACTATCATTGGCTTTTTATATGGACTCTTTTTTATAAAGAGCCGTCGCCTTCGTCTTAAAAGCTCTTTATTAATTGAGCAAGAAAAGCATCGTAAAGATCAAGAGATAAGTAATGAACGTCTAATGTTTTTTACTAATATTGCTCATGAATTACGTACACCTCTTACTCTAATATTAGCTCCACTTGATGATTTAAGGAAAGAAGGAACTTTGCTCCCATCCCATCAATCTCGCATAGCCCTTATTTATAGAAATGCTTCGCGTTTACGCGAATTGGTAAATCAAATACTTGAATTTCGAAAAACTGAAACACGAAATCGTAAACTTTGTGTACAAAAAAGTGATGTGAGTGATGTGGTAAAGGATGTTGTTTCTCATTTTGCAGAATATAATAAGAAGAAGCATGTGAATGTCTGTTTTGAAAAAAAGAGTGAGAATACCGTTCTGTGGTTTGATAAGGAGGTAATAACTATTATACTCAATAATCTATTCTCAAATGCGCTGAAGTATACAGAACAGGGAGAAGTGATTATTTCGCTAGCTGATAAAGTTTTAGAAGACAAAATGTATCTTGAATTTTGTGTAAAAGACACCGGATATGGTATTCCTTCTGAAGCATTACCTTATATTTTCGAGCGCTATTATCA
>JAGPIY010000080.1 GCA_018054715.1 Bacteroidaceae bacterium | reverse complement strand
CTTTAGATAAGAGCACAGTAACCTTTAGGAAAAACGAAACAAACTTTCGAAAAAGAAGACAGCAAGTTCTTGCAAAATGAAAAGCATGTTTCTAGGAAAACACAAGCAAGTTTCCTGAAAAACATAAGTAAGAAACAAACAAAAGGAGTACGGCTTTTTTAATTATGCCCTACTCCTTTTTAAAATTTGCCCTACGGCTTTCTCCTTAAACAAAGATGCCGTCTCGAGGTAAGATGCGCTTCCGGAAGAAATTTATTTATATTCTTTCCACGCTTTTATTGGTAAGTCGTCTATACTAATAGTACAGAAAGCTTTAATAAAAGCACTGGCCAATCTATTATTGGTAAGAAGTGGAATATTTAAGTCAATCGCCGCACGACGAATTTTATATCCATTATCGAGTTCGCGTTCCGTTAAATTCTTCGGAATGTTCACTACCATATCAATTTCCTTATTATGCAGCAAGTCGAGTGCTTGAGGATGTTGGTCTACTTCACTAGGCCAGTATACCAAAGTACTCTCAATGCCATTCTCCAAGAGGTGGTGATGAGTACCGCCCGTAGCGAAGAGTTCGTATCCCTTTTCCTGCAACAATTTCGCAGCTTCAAGCATGTCAGCCTTCTGCTTACCTGTACCCGTAGATAATAAGATGCGTTTTTTCGGAATAGTTACTCCCACCGAAATCATCGACTTCAGTATCGCAGCATGCGAATCATCGTCAATACATCCAACCTCACCCGTAGAAGCCATATCGACTCCCAGTACAGGATCCGCCTTTTGCAAGCGTGAGAAAGAGAATTGTGAAGCTTTGATACCCACATATTCCACATCGAACAAGTTCTTCGCCGGTTTTTCTACAGGCAATCCCAGCATTACGCGCGTGGCAAGGTCAATCAAATTGATCTTAAGTACCTTACTCACAAATGGGAACGAACGCGAAGCGCGAAGGTTACATTCAATAACCTTGATGTCGTTTTCACGAGCCAAGTACTGAATATTAAACGGTCCGGATATTTTCAGTTCACGAGCTATTTCACGAGAGATCCTCTTGATGCGGCGCATCGTCTCCACATATAATTTCTGAGGAGGGAATTGAATCGTTGCATCTCCTGAGTGAACACCAGCAAACTCGATATGTTCCGAAATTGCGTAAGCGATAATTTCACCGTTAGAGGCTACTGCATCCATCTCTACCTCCTTAGCATGTTCAATAAATTGACTCACCACTACAGGATGTTTTTTCGAAATATTCGCTGCGAGTTGCAAAAAGCGTACCAACTCCTCTTGATTGGAACATACATTCATCGCTGCACCCGAAAGTACATACGAAGGACGAACCAACACCGGGAAACCAACCTCATCGACAAACTCGTTGATATCTTCCATGCTCGTCAACTCGCGCCAACGAGGCTGATCGACACCGATACGGTCGAGCATTGCCGAGAACTTCTCGCGGTCTTCTGCATTATCAATGCTCTTAGCAGTGGTTCCCAAGATAGGCACTTTCTGCTCATCCAAGCGCATGGCAAGGTTATTTGGAATCTGTCCGCCGGTAGATACAATAACTCCGTGAGGATTTTCCAATTCAAGGATATCCATCACACGTTCGAACGTCAGTTCATCGAAGTACAGACGATCGCACATGTCGTAGTCCGTACTTACCGTTTCAGGATTATAGTTAATCATTACCGAACGCCAGCCTTGCTCACGAATCGTGTTAAGTGCCTGCACGCCACACCAGTCGAACTCAACCGATGAACCAATACGGTAAGCACCCGAACCAAGTACTACAATAGAGCGATGGTCGCCCGTGTACCGCACATCGTTCGTAACTCCGCTATAAGTAAGATATAAGTAATTCGTTTGAGCAGGATATTCAGCTGCCAAAGTGTCGATTTGTTTCACTACCGGAATGATGCCCAACATTTTACGCCAATCGCGTACTTTAAGTACACCCTCCTCGAGGTCACCATTGTCATTCCAAATAGCACGTGCAATTTGGAAGTCAGAGAAACCTTGTACTTTAGCCTTTTTCAAGGTGGTAGCAGAAAGCATTTCAAGACTTGAAATCTGTTCCAGTTCCTTCGAGGTTTTATAAATGTTCATCAACTTCTGCAAGAACCACTTATCAATCTTCGTAAGTTCATGGATCTGGTCGATGGTATAACCTTGGTTCAACGCTTTAGCGATGACGAAGATACGTTTATCCGTAGGAGCCTTTAGCGACTTCTCGATATCTTCTATTTTTAGTTCCTTGTTTTCGACGAAGCCGTGCATTCCCTGGCCAATCATACGAAGGCCTTTCTGAATGACTTCCTCGAAAGTGCGTCCGATAGCCATAACTTCACCTACCGACTTCATAGAAGATCCCAGTTCCTTGTCTACTCCTTGGAATTTGCCCAAGTCCCAACGAGGAATCTTACACACCACATAGTCGAGTGCCGGTTCAAAGAAAGCTGAAGTAGTTTTAGTAACCGAATTCTTAAGATCAAACAAGCCGTATCCCAAACCTAACTTCGCAGCCACAAAGGCCAAAGGATATCCTGTAGCCTTAGAAGCCAAAGCCGATGAACGACTTAAGCGGGCATTTACCTCAATAACGCGGTAGTCCTCACTTTCAGGGTCGAAAGCATATTGTACGTTACATTCACCAATAATACCAATGTGGCGAATGATTTTTATGCTGAGTGCACGTAGTTTATGATATTCTGCATTGGTCAACGTTTGTGAAGGTGCAATTACGATACTTTCACCCGTGTGAATACCCAGCGGATCGAAATTCTCCATGTTACACACCGTGATGCAATTGTCGAAACGGTCGCGTACTACCTCATATTCTACTTCCTTCCAACCTTTCAGACTCTTCTCAACAAGAACCTGAGGCGAGAAAGAGAATGCTTTTTCTACGAGCACATTGAGCTCCTCTTCATTGTCGCAAAAACCCGATCCCAGTCCACCGAGTGCATAAGCGGCACGGATAATTACCGGATAACCTAGTTCAGCAGCTGCTCTTCGAGCATTTTCTACATCGGCTACCGCTTCACTCTTAATGGTTTTTACATCAATCTGATCAAGCTTTTGTACAAAGATCTCACGGTCTTCTGTATCAATAATAGCTTGTACCGGAGTACCCAATACTTTTACATCGTATTTTTCAAGAATCTTTTCATTATAAAGTTGCACACCACAGTTAAGTGCTGTTTGCCCGCCAAAGGCCAAAAGAATTCCTTGAGGACGTTCTTTTTTAATCACCTTCTCTACAAAGAAGGGAGTGACAGGCAGAAAATAGATTTGATCGGCTACTCCCTCAGAGGTCTGCACAGTGGCAATATTCGGGTTGATAAGAACAGTTTCTATGCCTTCCTCTTTTAGAGCTTTAAGTGCTTGCGAACCTGAGTAATCGAACTCACCGGCTTCACCGATCTTCAGCGCGCCAGAGCCTAGAATAAGGACTTTTTTTATATCATTTATTGCTTTCATCTTCTTCATTCTATAATCATGTTCATCTTAAAGTAGCTTTACAAATTCGTCGAAAAGGAATTCAGTATCGACAGGACCAGAACAAGCTTCAGGGTGAAACTGTGCAGAGAAGAAAGGTTTCGTTTTATGACGAATACCTTCGTTCGTACCATCATTCATGTTGATAAATAAAGGTTCCCAGTCTGCACCCAATGTGCTGCTGTCGACTGCATAGCCATGATTCTGTGAGGTTATAAAGCAACGGTTAGTACCCACTTGACGTACCGGTTGGTTATGACTACGATGACCATATTTCAATTTATAAATCTTTGCGCCACCTGCTTTTGCCAAAAGTTGGTTTCCCATGCAAATACCACAGATGGGTTTGTCGCCGGCTAACGTTTTACGAATGTTCTGTACAGCAGAATCACAAGTATCAGGGTCACCCGGACCGTTTGAGATGAATAAGCCATCGAACTCCATATCGTTATAGTCGAAGTTCCAAGGCACACGAATCACTGTAACTCCACGTTTAATAAGGCAACGAATAATATTCTCTTTTGCGCCGCAATCCACTAATATTACTCGTTTCTTTCCTTCGCCTTCACCGTAAGTAATTATTTCTTTACAGCTCACACGCGCTACCTGATTCACTAGGTTGGGATCGATAAATTCAATATCTTCACCACCTTCAAATATTATTTTCCCTTTCATTGAGCCTTTCTCACGCAACAACTTTGTCAGTGCACGTGTATCGACTCCGGTAACACCTACTATTTGCTCTTCCTTCAACCAATCGGCAAGGCTGGATGCAGCATTCCAATGGCTGTATTCAGAGGAGTAATCACTCACTACCATAGCTTCGGGATGAATATGATCACTTTCCATGAAGCGACTTAATCCATCGGAAGTTTGCGTTCTAGCTGGCACTCCATAGTTACCAACCAACGGAAAGGTGAGCACCATAATCTGGCCAGCGTAGGAGGGATCCGTCAAACTTTCCGGATAGCCCATCATGGCAGTATTGAAAACCACCTCGCCTGCTACTGCTTTTTCATATCCAAACGATTTCCCGCTGAAGCGGCTCCCATCGTCAAGAATCAGTGTTACGTTCTTCTCTTGTTGCATTATTCTTTTTTTTAACGTGTTTCTTCGTTACTTTATTTCATCTGTCGTTTAGAACTGATATTTCTGCTCTACGTAGTTTATAAAAGCTTGATTTACTTGTTTTGCACCACCGGGTGTAGGATAATCTCCGCTAAAGTACCAATCGCCTGTATGTTGAGGACAAGCTTTATGCAGCCCTTCAATTGTTTGGAATACAATTTCAACCTTTGCTTTTGTCCCTTTCGGGGTCAATAGCTCTGCCATCTTTTTCGAAATATCTTCATCTGTGAAAGGGGCATAAATCTCCTTTACATAATTCACAATCTTTTCTTTGGGAAGATGTGCTTGCTCTTTCGATTTTTGATAAGCTCGCTCAATGACGTTCTTCATGTCGCGCTCTTTCAGCAATTCAATTGCTGCGCGGAAAGCGATAAACTCATTCATTTTTGCCATATCAATACCATAATAATCAGCATAACGAATTTGTGGAGAAGAGCTTACGATAACGATTTTTTTAGGATCCAAACGATCAAGGATCTTTATGATGCTTTGCTTCAAAGTCGTACCGCGCACAATGCTGTCATCAATAACCACTAGATTGTCTACATTGGGTTCAATACTGCCATAAGTTACGTCGTAAACATGGGCAGCAAGATCGTTTCGTGAATTACCTTCGGCAATGAATGTTCGAAGCTTTATATCCTTAATGGCAACCTTCTCATAGCGTACACGACGTGATAAGATCCGTTTATAATCTTCGTGCGTACCCGTGCCTTGAAGGGCTTCTATTTCATTTATCTTTTGACAATTCAAATAATCTTCTAATCCATCAAGCATTCCGTAATATGCCACCTCGGCAGTATTAGGGATGAAGCTAAATACGCTATGTTCAAGATCATCGTCTATTAATTTCAAGATAGGTTTGACAAGTTGCCGACCTAACATTTTACGTTCTTGATAAATATCTTGATCGCTACCTCGTGAGAAGTAAATACGTTCAAACGAACAAGCTTTTTTCTCTTTTGCAGGAAGAATCTTAGTCAACCGAGTTTCACCGGCTTTATTGATTATAATTGCTTGGCCGGGTTCTAACTCTTTTACATCCTCTACTGCGACATCAAAAGCCGTCTGAATAACTGGTCGCTCACTAGCTACCACAACTACTTCGTCATCTTTATAATAGAAAGCCGGGCGGATTCCCCAAGGATCACGAAAAGCAAAGCTTTCAGCACTGCCTGTCAAACCACAGATTACATAACCACCATCCCAATGTTTACTTGAGCTTTTCAGCACATTGGCAACATCTATTTTACTTTCAATATATTGAGTAATATCCATTCCGGTAAGCCCTTTAGCTTCGGATTCCTGGAAAAGACGTTCTACCTCACGATCAAGACGATGCCCAATTTGTTCAAGCATTATATAGGTATCCGCATGACGACGAGGATGCTGACCACAGGCTGTAATTTCAGCAAATATTTCATCTACATTGGTCATGTTGAAGTTACCACAAAGAGCCAAGTTCTTTGCACGCCAATTATTGCGGCGCAAAAAAGGATGCACATACTGAACTCCGCTTTTCCCTGTGGTAGAATAACGTAAATGCCCCATGTAAACTTCTCCTGCAAAAGGAGTATAACGTTTAGCATAAGAGGCATCTGATAGTTGTTCTGGGGTTAATTCACGGAAATTCCCCTGTACATTTTCAAATATTTCTGTAATAGCACTAGAACCTAAAGCTCTTTCACGGAACATATATTCTTCGCCCGGCTCTGCTTGCAATTTCACGCAAGCTAGACCTGCGCCTTCTTGTCCACGGTTATGCTGCTTTTCCATCAACAAGTAAAGCTTATTAAGCCCCCACATCCAGGTGCCATACTTCTGTTGATAGTACTCAAGTGGTTTGAGAAGGCGTATCAGCGCCACACCACATTCGTGTTTTAAAGGTTCCATGTCTTCTTTATTTTTTTCCTGTATTTTATTATTCTACTGTGACTGATTTTGCTAGATTACGAGGTTGGTCTACATTCTTTCCTTTACAAACAGCGATATGATACGCCATTAGTTGTAAAGGAATCGTGTCAAGCAAAGGAGCAAGACATTCCAACGTTTCGGGGACTTCGATAGTATAATCAGCTATTCCGGAGATTGTTTGATCGCCTTCCGAAACAATTGCAATGATTTTTCCTTGACGGGCTTTCACCTCTTGTATGTTGCTCAGCACTTTTTCATAAAGTTCGTTTTTGGTGGCAATTACCACAACGGGCATTTCGGAGTCAATTAAAGCAATCGGGCCGTGTTTCATCTCTGCTGCTGGATATCCTTCTGCATGGATGTAAGAAATCTCTTTCAATTTAAGCGCTCCTTCCAAAGCAACCGGGAAAGAATATCCACGTCCCAGATAAATAAAGTTATGCGCATACGTAAAGGTTCGCGCTAATTCGGCAATCTTATCATTCTGGGTAAGTACCTGCTTCATTTTCTCCGGTATATTGGCTAGTTCACGCACTATTTGATGATAGCACTCTTCTTTCAATGTTCCCTTCTCCTCTCCAAGAGCCAATGCTAAAATAGCTAGCACCGTAACTTGTCCGGTAAAAGCCTTCGTAGAAGCAACTCCTATTTCAGGGCCTACATGAATATAAGAACCGGCATCCGTAATACGTGGAATGGATGACCCCACCGAGTTACAAATACCGAATATAAATGCTCCTTTTTCTTTTGCCAGTTGAATAGCAGCTAGGGTGTCGGCCGTTTCACCAGATTGGGAAATAGCCAATATCACGTCACCTTTATGAATAACCGGATTACTATATCTAAATTCACTGGCATACTCTACATCTACCGGAATGCGACAAAAACTTTCTATAAGATGCTTTCCTATCAAAGCTGCATGCCAAGAAGTTCCACAAGCTACAATGATAAAACGCTCCGCTGCAAGTAACTTATCTTTATGATCGACTACCGCAGAAAGTACTACATTATCAAGTTTTTTATTGATACGTCCTCTCATGCAATTATAGATACATTGCGGCTGTTCGAAGATCTCCTTCAACATAAAATGTGGAAATCCACCTTTCTCCAAAGCTCCTAAATCAAGATCGATCTTTTTTATCTCCGCTGAAACTTGAACATTATGCAGATTAACAACTTTCAATTCTTCTCCACGACGCAATATAGCTATCTCTTCATCCTTCAAGTAGACTACTTTATCAGTATACTCGACTATAGGAGTTGCATCGGAAGCCAGATAAAATTCATCTTCTCCAATACCTACTACAAGAGGTGAACTCTTGCGTGCGACAATAATTTCGTTGGGATCTGTTTGATCGAGAACTGCAATGGCATAGGCGCCAATTACATTTTGAAGCGCAAGTTGTAC
>JAGPIY010000079.1 GCA_018054715.1 Bacteroidaceae bacterium | reverse complement strand
GGATTCATTCTTTCACCGGATGGAAGAAAGATGCTAATCCAAACAGAAACTAAGCAAGGTTATCGTCACTCACATACTGCCATTTACTACATTTATTATATAGGGAATAAAAAGGTGGAACGTCTAAGTGATGGAGGACCACAGGAATGTCCGGTATGGGACACTAACGGAGAAATGGTAGCCTTTGTACGCCAAAACAATATTTACCTAGTTAAGCTACTATTCAACAATAGCGAAAGTAAAGTAACCAAGGATGGCAAAATAAATAGCATCCTCAACGGAAAACCTGATTGGGTATATGAAGAAGAATTCTCATACGACCGTGCTATCGCATTCAGCCCCGACGGGACAATGCTTTGCTGGACACGATGGGATGAGAGTAAAGTAAAAGAATACCAACTGCTTTACTTCAAAGGACAAGCTCCAGAATTGGAAGAGAATGCACTCTATCCGAAAACAACTGAGTATAAATACCCCAAAGCAGGCACCTCTAATGCAACGGTTTCTGTGCTGTCGTATGATATCAAATCGCATGTAATCCGCACACTAGCTTTGCCTTTACAAGGTGAGGAATACATACCACGTATTCAGTTTACCAAGGAATCGGATAAACTTGCGGTAGTTATACTCAACCGTAATCAAACGCAACTTGATCTTTATTTTGCTAATCCACGCTCAGGAATCAGCAAGTTGATACTTCGCGATCAAGCCAAATATTACATTTCTGAAAAGAACCTTGATTTTATTCGCTTTTACGATGGCTATTTCAGTTATCTAAGTGAGAAAGACGGCTATAATCACCTCTATTGGTATCAAAACAGTGGAACACTAGCTAAACAAGTCACTAAAGGAGAATACGAAGTTAGTGAGTTTTATGGATACAGTCCTGAAACCGCTCTCTTTTATTATCGTAGCAACGAAGGTGACCCTACACGCTCAGCTGTATACAGCATTGATTTGAAAGGAAAGAAAACATGTCTTACTCCTGAACCGGGAAGAAACTCCGCATTATTTGCTAGCAACTACGCCTACTTTATAAACACACATTCGTCACTTAAAGAAGTGCCAACAGCTTCTATTTATACCCAAAAAGGCAAAAAGGTAACCACTCTTTTAGCGAATGAGGTATTGGAAAAAGAAGTTAGCCAACTGAAAGAAACTCCTCAGCTTTCACTCTTCTCTTTCACCACCACAGAAGGCGTGAAACTCAACGGTTGGATGATGAAACCTGCGAACCTCTCCGAAACGAAGAAATATCCGGTAGTGCTTTATCAATACAGCGGCCCGAAGTCTCAACAAGTACTCGACCAATGGAATATTGGAATTACCGGAAGTCCGTATGGCTTTGAGGCTTATCTAGCCACACAAGGGTATGTAGTCGTTTGCATAGATGGACGTGGCACAGGAGGGCGTGGGGCCGACTTTAGCGGCTGTACGTATCAAAAGCTGGGAATGCTCGAAGCAGACGATCAAGTAGCAACCGCACATTATCTCAGCAGTCTACCCTACGTAGACTCTAAGCGAATTGGCATATACGGATGGTCGTTTGGTGGAACTTGTACCCTGATGAGCCTGATGCATCCGGATGGAATTTTCAAAGCAGGAGTAGCCGTAGCCCCGGTTACCAATTGGAGCTATTACGACACTGCTTACGGCGAACGATATATGCGTACCCCACAACAGAATGCAGATGGATATAAAATGGCTTCACCTTTGGCACGCGTAAAAGATTTGAAAGGTAGCTTATTACTTGTACACGGACTTGCCGACGATAATGTACATTATCAAAATACAGCAGAATTAGCCGAGCAATTAGTACAAGCCGGAAAAGATTTCGATATGATGGTTTATACAAACCGCAATCACCAAATAGCCGGTGGAAATACGCGAATGCACTTATTCAACAAGATAGCCAACTTCTTTAAAAAGAATTTATAAAGAAGCTGGCCGACTTAAATGAGATTGCTCGCTGAGGAGCTCACTGAAAAATCAATAGATTACCCTCTGTATATAAGAAATATACAGGGGGTTTTTGCTAAGTCCGACAATTGCGGAAGTGCTTTCCAAGCCTTTACCGTCATCGTCTGAATATGCTCATCAGGACAAGTTATATTTGCAGCAATGCAAAGTTGCGTGGTTGGACGACAATTTTGCAGAATGTCCGTACGTAATTTATGATTCCGATAAGGAGTTTCAATAAACAGCTGCGTTTGATCTTCCGCATAAGCCCGTGTTTCCAGTTGCTTGAGACGTTTGATACGTTCCGTAGCCTCAATAGGCAAATACCCATGAAAAGCAAAACTTTGACCGTTGAAGCCAGAAGCCATCACACTCATTATGATACTAGAGGGGCCTACTAACGGTATTACTTTAAATTTCTTCTGTTGAGCAATCGCTACCACAGCTGCCCCGGGATCAGCCACAGCAGGGCATCCTGCTTCGCTAATTACCCCCATAGGAAGCCCTTTCTCCAAAGGAACAAGATAGCTGCTTATATCAGTAGGCGAAGTATGTTTATTCAGGGGATAAAACGTAAGCTGATCGATATCGAAAGTCGGTTCAATCTTCTTTAGAAAGCGGCGTGCAGAACGTACATCCTCCACAATAAAATGACGAATACCTAATATTAACTCTTTGTTATAAATAGGTAGTACCTGTTCCCAAGGCGTATCACCAAGAGTAACAGGTACTAAATAAAGTGCCGGAGCCGTCATGTTACTTATCCGTAGATAAGGTTACCATTCTCGTCACGAAACTCATCAAACGATTTTTCGTATTGGTGCATCGCACGTAAACTCATTCCCATTGAAGAGAAACCTCCATCATGATAAAGAGTCTGCATTGTTACTTTACGAGTCAAGTCAGAGAACAAAGTAATGCAATAGTCAGCACATTCAGCAGCTGTAGCATTACCTAGAGGAGACATACGGTTGCTAAAATCGAGCAAACTATCGAAACCTTTAATGCCTCCACCTGCAGTAGTCATAGTAGGACTCTGCGAAATAGTATTTACACGTACATTATGCTCACGACCATAAATATAGCCAAAAGAGCGAGCAATAGATTCCAACATCGCTTTTGCATCAGCCATATCGTTATAGCCGAAAAGAGTACGTTGTGCAGCCACATAAGTCAATGCAACGATTGATCCATAGTCGGCTACAGCGTTCATCTTTTTCGCAACCTGCATCATTTTATGAAAAGAAGTTGCCGAGATATCAATGGTTTTCTGTAATAAAGAATAATCCAAATCATCGTATGTACGTTTCTTGCGTACATTAGGACTCATGCCAATTGAATGAAGCACAAAATCAATAGGACCTCCTAAGACTTCCATCGAAGTTCTAAATACAACCTCAAGGTCTTCAGTGCTAGTAGCGTCTGCCGCAATTACCTCACAATTGAGTTCTTTTGCAAGGGCATCTACTTCACCCATTCGTACTGCTACAGGCGTATTACTTAATGTAATAACAGCGCCTTCTTCTACAGCGCGTTGAGCAACTTTCCAAGCAATGGAATTCTCATTTAATGCGCCAAAAACAATACCTCTTTTTCCTTTTAACAAGTTATAACTCATACTTTATAGTCTATTATATTAGTCTTATTGTGGGCAAAGGTACGATATTTATCCGGAAAAGCCGTGCTAAAAACTGTAAAAACTGCACAAACGGGTTGTTTTTTGTGTCAAAAGGTTGTTTTTAAAGCCTTAAAATGCATATTATTCATAAAAAGATATTATCTTTGCAATTTATTTTTCAGTTCCCAAAGGCACTATGCAGATGGGATTTTATCCTTAAATAACCTACTAAAACTACAAATTAAGATGTTTGGAATAGAAGACCCTTTTATTTTAGCACCCTATTTATTGATGGGAGCTTGTGTGATTTTTGCAGCCTGGTACGGGCTTAAGTATTGGAATAAAGAAGACAAGAAAGACACAAACATATGAACACATTCACACTCGGACTCATTGTCATTGTTTATTTATTGTCTTTGGCATTTCTTGGATATTTAGGATATAAAAAAACGACCTCTGCCAGTGACTACCTAGTAGGAGGTCGAGAAATGAACCCCTTTGTAATGGCTCTATCTTATGGAGCCACATTTATCTCAGCTTCTGCTATCGTTGGTTTTGGCGGAGTGGCTGCAGCGCAAGGCATGGGTATTCAATGGTTAGCCATGCTAAACATGTTGGTAGGTGTTATCATTGCCTTCATCTTTTTCGGACTACGAACACGAAGATTGGGTGAGAAATACAACGTAAGTACTTTCCCGGGCCTCATCGGCAAGCATTATAATTCCAAGCATATACAAGTGTTCATAGGAGCTGTCATCTTTATAGGAATGCCACTCTACACGGCAGTTGTAATGAAAGGAGGAGCTGTTTTTATAGAAGAAATTTTTGCAATCGATTACAATATCGCTCTACTGATTTTTACACTTATCATTGCAGCTTATGTAATAGCAGGAGGCATTAAAGGAGTGATGTACACAGATACATTACAAGCTTGCATCATGTTTATCTGCATGCTATTTCTTATCTTGTGGCTTTACAAATCATTAGGAATGGGTTTTGTAGAAGCAAACGAAAAATTGGGTGCTTTAACAAGTAGACTTGCACCGGAAGAATTTGCAGCAATGAGCAAAAAAGGCTTTACAGGTTGGACTTCCATGCCTGCATTCAATTCTCCTCAATGGTATACCTTGGTAACAACCCTAATTCTAGGTGTAGGTATCGGTTGTTTAGCACAACCTCAATTAGTGGTACGATTCATGACTGTAAAGAGCTCTAAAGAAATACGTCGGGGAGTATTAGTTGGCTGCGTTTTTTTGCTTATTACAGTAGGAACTATTTATCATGCCGGAGCACTAAGCAACTTATATTTCTTTCAAACCAAAGGAGCGATAGCAACCGATTTAGTAAAAGATATCGATAAGATTATACCTTACTTCATTAATCAAGCTATGCCTTCTTGGTTTACAGCGTTATTCATGTTATGTATCTTGTCAGCTTCGATGAGCACACTCTCTTCACTGTTCCATACAATGGGGTCGGCAGCAGGATCAGATATTTATAATGTAATTTCAAAAAAACCTTCTCAATTAACCAAAGTAATTCGTTTAGGAGTACTTGTTTCAATTGTCCTCAGCTATATCATTTGTTATATGCTGCCCAACGATTTTATTGCACGGGGAACTGCTATTTTTATGGGCATTTGCGCTTCTTCATTCCTACCTGCCTATTTTTCGATGTTATATTGGAAAGGAGCAACGCGTCAAGGAGCTATCGCAAGTCTATGGACAGGCTCTTTTGCAAGTGTTTTTGCCATGTTCTTTTTGCATCAAAAGGAAGCAGCAGCACTTGGACTTTGCAAGGCTCTCTTCGGCACAGAGGTACTTATTGAAGCTAATCCATGGCCAATGATCGACCCCATTCTGTTTGCTTTCCCTGCTTCTATATTAGCCATGTACATCGGTAGTTTACTTACACAAAAGAAATGAATATACGAAAAATCATCCATATCGACATGGATGCATTTTTCGCTTCCGTAGAACAGCGTAATCATCCTGAATTACAAGGTAAACCAATAGCTATTGGCTCCGACGACAAACGAGGAGTGGTTTCAACTGCCAGTTATGAAGCTCGAAAATATGGTGTACACTCGGCAATGTCGAGTGTAAAGGCAAAACAATTATGCCCTGAACTTATTTTTGTATCTCCTAATTTTGCAGAATACAAACACGTATCGGAGCAAGTTCTCACTATTTTTCACGACTACACCGATTTGATCGAGCCACTCTCTATTGATGAAGCCTTTCTAGATGTAACCGAAAATAAAAAAGGAATAAACTTAGCTGTAGATATCGCCAATGAAATACGCACACGCATTCGAGAAGAGCTACACCTTACCGCTTCGGCAGGTGTAGCTTCTACTTTATTCGTAGCTAAAATAGCTTCCGAACAAAGAAAACCGGATGGAATCTGCGTAATTCATCCCTCCCAAGCAGAAGCTTTTATCGAAAAGCTTCCCATTGAAAGCTTTTGGGGAGTTGGAAAAAGAACTGCTCAACGGATGCATGCACTAGGTATCTATACCGGTTGGCAACTTAAACAATATTGCAGAGAAAGCTTAGTTCGAGAGTTCGGAAAAGCCGGTCAATTATTCTACAATTTCGCACGAGGAATCGATTCTCGCTGTGTAAATCCAAATTACGAACGTAAATCACTTGGATGTGAACGCACATTAGAAAAAGATCAATCTGCACGCACCCACCTTATTATAGAACTCTATCACGTCACCACAGAGTTAATTTATCGATTAGAAAAATCAGAATTCTTCGGAGCAACCCTCACATTGAAACTAAAATACAGCGACTTCACCCTACATACACGAAGTAAAACCGTAGCACATCCACTTGTTACATTAGAAGAGATACTTCCACTCGCCAAACAATTGCTAGCAGAGCTTCACGAAAAAGGTCGACCCGTTCGATTAATAGGACTTACCATAAGCAATCAAACAGACTTACCTCCAAAAGGGGGAAAAAGAAACGAATTTTCTAAAAGCGAGAGCGATAAAGCCCTCATTCAATTTGAACTAAAATTCCTACCTTGGTAAAAGCAATTCACTTAAAATTGAATCGCCGCATCAACCCACCGCCCATCATGAAGTTCACGAACCGTTCGGTAGCCTACTCGATAAAGTGCTTTTAAAGCTTCATAACGACCATCATTCAACTTTTGTATGTAATGTGCATCCGAATTAACCTGTACAGGAATTCCTCTTTTCAAAAGTTCAGGAAACAAATTCTCATTAGGAAAGAAAAACCCTTCAGAAAGATATTTCTTCGTATTGATCTCAACCATTAAACCTTTTTCAGCGATCGCATCCATAAGGTCATTCAAGAGATGCTTCACCCATGCCTCCCCAATAATTCCCGGTTGGCAAAAATCAGCACGGCCATTCAGCTTATCAAAATGCCCCAATATATCAATGCCTCCAAGTTCAATCATGCGAAAAGTTCGACGGTAATATTCTCGAATCAAATTCGGAAGATCTGCTCCAAAATGAGTCTGCAAGTTCTCCTTTAGTACTTCCTTTTTGCAGTCAATATCGACTACCTCGCCATTTACCCCATACAACATATGAATAGAACCTATTCGATAATCAAGGGAAAGTTCCTGAAAACGAGGTATAGCAGGATGATGCATTTCGTTCAAATAGTCAATTTCCAATCCTACATAGAGCTCAAGCTGATGCCCATAAAGGCTTTTCAAACGATTAAATTCAGCTAAATAAAGAGGCAGATCAGAAGCATCCATCGTCCAATGTGTAGAAAAAGGCAGCGGAGCATGCGAAGAAACTCCATAAGAGGTAAATCCTTGCTGAATGGCAGCACGAACGAAGTCCTCCATAGGGAAACGTCCATCACAAAAAGAGCAATGACTATGATAAGTGGTAAGATTCATTAAGTTCCTATTTTTATACTAATTCGCTAAGTTCAAGCCAACGCATCGATTTTTCATCAATGCTATCGCTCAAAACAGCTAATTGTTTTGCAATCTCCGTAATCGTATTAGAATCAGCAGTTCCCGCACAAAGCACCGCCTCAAGATCCGCTTTCTGCTGTTCCAACAGAGGAATCTCCTTATCGAGAGCTTGATATTCAAGACGTTCTTTATAAGACATTCTAGGTTTCTCGTTCAACCGAACCCTACCCGATTTAGAATCTTCAGAAGAACCCTTCTGAGTAGTCCTAGCAGTAGCTTGTTCAATTTGAAGCTCTTTCCACTCCCGATATTGCGTATAATTACCGGGGAAGTCGCGGATATCCCCTTCTCCATTAAACACAAGAAGATGATCTACCAACTTATCCATAAAATAGCGATCGTGAGAAACCACAATCACACAGCCCTGAAACCCTTTGAGGTATTCCTCAAGCACATTCATCGTCACAAT
>JAGPIY010000078.1 GCA_018054715.1 Bacteroidaceae bacterium | reverse complement strand
GTGCAAATGGTGCGAAACAAGTAGTTTGCAACGTAATTCTAAGTATCATCAATCCGGGCGATGAGGTTATCATTCCTGCTCCTTATTGGGTAAGCTACGAAGAGATGGTTATTTTGGCTGAAGGTAAGAGCGTTATTGTAAAAGCAGGTATCGAACAGAACTTCAAAATGACTCCCGCTCAACTTGAAGCTGCAATCACTCCAAAAACGAAAGCACTCATCCTTTGTTCTCCTTCAAATCCAACCGGAAGCGTTTACAGCAAAGAAGAGCTAAAAGGGCTTGCTGAGGTTTTGGCTAAATATCCTCGCATCATCATCCTCAGCGATGAGATTTATGAGCACATCAGCTACGTAGGCAGTCACGAAAGCATTGCACAGTTTAGCGAAGTAAGCGACCGTGTAGCTATCATTAATGGTGTATCGAAAGCTTATGCAATGACCGGATGGCGTATTGGCTTCCTAGCCGGTCCGCTTTGGTTAGTAAAAGCTTGCAATAAGTTACAAGGACAATATACTTCAGGCCCTTGCTCTGTATCACAGAAAGCGGCGGAAGTTGCTTTCTCGGCTGATCAGACTTGTGTAGAAGAGATGCGCGTTGCTTTCGAGCGTCGTCGTAACCTCGTACTCAAAGAGATTGAGACAATCCCTGAATTAGAATGTAACGTTCCCGAAGGTGCTTTCTATGTATTCCCAAAATGTTCTTCTGTCTATGGAAAGAGCTGTGGTGAAACTACAATCAAGGGTTCGATGGATCTTGCAGTCTATCTCCTCTCTGAGGCACACGTAGCCTGCGTTTCTGGTGATGCCTTCGGCGATGACGAGTGCATCCGTATGAGTTATGCAGCTAGCGATGAGCAATTGGTAGAAGCATTTGCCCGTATCCGTAAAGCACTCGCTAATTTGGCTTAACTAGCAATTTTGGCTTAAAAGATACGGAACAAAAGTTTCGTTCTTACTATATACTATAAGAAAATCCCTACAGCAAAAATAAATTTGCTGTAGGGATTTCTGTTTTTTATGCTTTATTTCTTTAAATTCTCCCGAAATTCAATTTCCACAATGCGAAGTTCGTTTCCTGTTTTAGTCGCATCGGGCGATTTGAACAGATCCAATTCTCCGGCTACCGGAGCAGCGACCTCAACAATCTGACCGAAAGCATCCGACTCACTGGCCGTACCATGCAGACGAATGGTAATTCGATTGGTTCGTACCGGTCGCACTGCAAGATGCACATACCCTAGACTCTTTTCCGTTTCGCCACTCCAAATCAGTTCCTCTTTTCCATCAACCGTCGTAGCGAATACTTGCAACGGATAGCTACGCATACGCCAGCCGGTAAGTTTTAGGCAGATATCGTCAATACTCGCCATACGGTCGAGCGTGTACGTAATCCATGCAGTAGAAGCCTTACCATCGTTACGCCACTCACTCAACTCATTATCATCGTAACTAGCTATCGCAGAAGTACTATTCGCACCAGCCTCAGCAGAACGGATAGGAACCTCTAACACTTTTTCCTCGTACGAGGGAGTAAGAGGAGTTTCTTCACGTAACAACCATCCGGAGAGTTCCTGCGACGGGATATATCGACTAAGTCCTTCCTTTACAGGCACTGCAGTAGATGTAAGTAAAAGCGTATCCGACTTCAAAACCAAAGGCTTTCCATCCTTATCGATAGCTTCAGCCAGCACACGTATGCTACCCGCTGTAGTCGTGCTACGCAATAACACCCGATTCACTCCGCACTCTACAGGCAAATCGTGAGCTAAAATATAGTTATCGTCTCTTCCTTGCGCCAAACCTCCACGCCACTCTGCAGGCCCTTCAACTTTGAAACGAATCAGCTGATTAGCCAACGGACAAGGTTGTCCATGCACATCAGTGACTTCTACTTCTACCAATACCATATCTGCTCCATCAGCATGAAACACACCCGTCGGACTCTGAATAAGATGCAACTGCACCTGTGCCGGTTCACCCACAGTCTGCAAAACAGCATTGCTAACAGCCTTCCCTTGTTCATCGTAGCTAACTGCCTCCAACGTACCGGGAGCAAAATGAACATTCTTGAAAGTATGCAAAAATCCATATTCAGGACTACCTAATCCTTGCGAAACGCCATTCAAAAAGAGTTCCACACAGGGACTGCTCGAAACCACATACACCGGTTTAACCACCGTATCAGTATAGTTCCAATGACCCACAATATGCGTACGGGAATGCTCCACGTCTACCCATCCGTCCCACATCACTTGATTCGCATAAAAGGCATCTTTCGGAATACGCATTGCATCAGTAGCTCCGCTACGTCTGTAGTTTTCAGCACCACGGAAGTGAGTATTCGAATCGCTGAAAATTATTTTAGCACCACCGGAAGAAACTCTTCTACCAGTGCCGGGACGTTCCCGATAATAGTCGTACCAACGACGTACCCCTTCCACAGCAAGTTCATCCTGATTATGGTTGTAAATCGAAGCATCAGCTCCTCTATATAAAGGCCCGTCTCCTTCACGATGGTAAGGATAGCTCCAATTGTCCCAATACTTACGCAACCCCTCATCACGACTATATTCCATTGCCCAAAGAGGATGATGCGCACTCTTGTTAATATAAAGCATCTCGCCACCATATTCAGTTTCGGGGATGTCAAGCATCTCACGCGAACCAATCGCACGGCCTCCATAAGGGTCGTACAAGTCGCGTATTTGCTTTAACTCGACCATGTGCTCTTTCGAAATCGACTCGTTACCTCCTTCATAGAAAAGGATACTCGGATTATTACGATTATAAATAATCGCATCCCGCATTACCTCACAACGTTGTTTCCATTGCGCACCCTGACAATCCTTCTCCGCATCACCCGCAGGCATTGCTTCGATAAGCCCTACACGGTCACACGATTCCACATCTTGCTTCCAAGGAGTGATATGCATCCAACGTACCAAATTAGCATTCCCTTCCACAGCCAAGCCATTGCTAAAGTCGCTTAGCCAAGCCGGTACACTCATACCTACCGCAGGCCATTCGTTGCTACTACGTTGCGCATAACCTTTCAGTTGAAGAACACGATCATTTAACCAAACCTTACCTTCGGCAAAACACGTTTTGCGAAAACCGGTACGAGTTATCACCTCATCGAGTACTTCTCCGTCAACCACCAAGCGAGTTTTTACATCGTATAGATAACCATAGCCCCAACTCCAAAAATGAAGACCTTCAGCCTTACCTTGCGCCTTTAGCAGCACTGTTGAAGAAGGTGTCACCTTTACCTCAGGAGCAGAAAAGCGGGTAACCTCATTGCCATCACGATCCATAAGGCAAACCTCGTAAACTACTTTTTGAGTTTTCTTCGTTTCGTTCTTCACCTGCGATTCGGCATGAATGATAGCCGACTGACTACGCACACCTATATTATCAGCATAGATATAGACACCCGTAGTCTGCAAATTACTATATAACGGCAACGTCTGATAAAGGCGTGGCGTGATGTGTAGCCACACATTTTTAGGAATGCCTCCGTAATTAGCATTAAAATTATTGTTAACCCACTGATAGCGAGCTTTAGTAGTACGTTCACGATACGACCAACTATTATCGATACGCACGGCCAATACATTCTCACGCGAAAGGTCCGATTGCAAATAAGGAGTCAGATCGAAACCAACAGCCATCGCTCCATTCTCATGAAAGCCCAAAGGATGTCCATTCAAATAGAAGTCGCCCCCTTGACGTATACCTTCAAATTCCAAGAACACTTTCTTTCCCTGAGCCGTCTTCGGCAAACGGAAATGTTTTCTGTACCATACCACCGTATCCGTTTGCAGATTTATGGCTTTAGCAAAAGCTTCATCCTCATTAAAAGCATAGGGAAGAGTTATAGATGTCCATTGCGAATCATCGTAGGCAGAGCCCTCTGCCCCTTGAAAATCGCCGATTTTAAAACACCACGAAGGATTAAAATTATACTTCTCGCGCACTCCTTCAGTCAATAACGAGCGATAAGAGTTCATCGACGACGCAGCAGTAGAGGCCTTTGCAGGAAAAGGAATACCCATAGCAAAGGCTAACAGAAAGCCAAGAAACGGCAAAGTCCGTTTGGTAAAAAAGATCATAAGGCAGTTAGTAAATTAGGTAGTTAGTAAATAAAGAAATGATTAAGATATCATTCTATTTTTGTAAGCCCCATCTTCTTCGCTCGTTCCAACAAAAAAGCATAGGCAGCTTCATGCTCATTCGGAATCAGTCCATCAAGAATCGCATCTTTAATGGCCGACTTTAATACACCGACCTGTCTACAAGGCGAAATATGAAAGGTTTCCATAATTTCTTCCCCACTCACCGGAGGTTGGAAATTACGAACACGGTCTTTCTCTTCCAAGCTTTTCAGCTTTTGTCGAACCAGTGCAAAGTTGTCCAGAAAACGTTGTTTCTTGACCTCATTCTTCGAAGTGATGTCAGCTTCGCAGAGTGTCATGAGATCATCCACATCATCTCCCGCCTCAAAAAGCAGACGACGTACCGCACTATCGGTAACCTCTTCATCCGCAATAATGATAGGGCGCATGTGAAGGCCGACTAATTTCTGCACATACTTCATCTTCTCGTTCATTGGTAACTTCATCGAGCGGAAAATGGTAGGTATCATCTTCTCACCAATATAGTTATGATTATGAAAAGTCCACCCCACTTTCGGCTCCCAGCGTTTCGTACTCGGTTTACCAATGTCGTGCAATAAAGCAGCCCAACGCAACCAGAGATTATCGGTTTGCTGACAAATGTTGTCGAGCACCTCAAGTGTATGATAAAAGTTATCTTTGTGTGCTCGCCCATTACGGACTTCAACGCCCTGTAACCGTTTGAGCTCCGGAAATATCTTCTCCAGCAATCCACATTCATCGAGTTGTACAAAGCCCACCGAAGGACGTGCAGAAGTTAGCATCTTATTCAGTTCCTCTGCTATTCGCTCTTTACTAATAATTTCAATGCGATCGGCATTTCTACCCAACGAAGCCATCGTCTCATTATCTATATAGAAGCGAAGTTGCGTAGCAAACCGGATGCAACGCATCATTCGAAGCGGATCATCACTAAACGTAATATCAGGATCAAGAGGCGTACGGAGCGTACGATCCTTCAGATCATAAAGTCCATCAAAGGGATCTACTAATTCTCCAAAATGCGCTGCATTTAAGCAAATCGCCATCGCATTAATGGTAAAGTCGCGCCGATTCTGGTCGTCTTCAAGAGTACCATCCTCTACAATAGGCTTACGAGAGTCGCGCGAATAACTTTCTTTTCGTGCACCGACAAACTCCACCTCAATTTCTCCATATTTCACTTGAGCAGTTCCAAAGTTGCGATACACCGACAGATGAGGTTTGGGATGCTTACCTCCTTGGCTCTCATCTGTTTTACGAGAGGCCTCTAAGCGTTTAACCAAACTCTTTGCCATGGCGATGCCACTGCCCACTACTACTACGTCGATATCCTTTGAAGGACGTTCAAGAAACAAATCGCGCACAAAACCTCCCACTACATAACATTCTACCCCAAGCGCATCGGCCGCTACGGAAATTTCGTGAAATATTGGGGCATCGAGGTGCTTACTCAGAACCTCTTTCGTCGCTTCTACCATAAAATCTGCTATTTTCAGTGTGCAAATTTACAAAAAATAGGCGGATTTTGCAGGCTTTCTCAGTAAAAAAATGTACTTTTGCAGGCAATAATTATCAATTAGACTACTATGAAATTAAATATCCTAGCTCTTTCCACCCTATTTATTTGCTTATTAAGCCTTTCTTCATGCGGTGATTCGGCAAAGGAAAAAGGTACTGCGGGCTCAATGTTGCAAGAAGCTAAAGAGGCGCTCAACAACGGATCGTACGAATACGCATTAGAGGTGATCGACAGTCTCCACAAATGCTTTCCTAAGGATTTCAAAGAACGAGAAGAAGCTGCTGAACTAAAAAACGAAGTGATCGTAGCACAAGCACAAGATTTGGTAGCCAGTGCAGATACCTCGCGCATTAGTTTACAGCAACAAATTAAACAACTAAAAAGCGAACTCGTGCTGGTACGCGATCGCAAATACGAAGATGTAGGGCATTATTTTGCTTCCACACAACTTGAATCCGCAAATCAAAAGCGCAGTTATCTGTGTGCACAAGTTAGTGAAGACGGAGTGTTTATATTGACTTCCATCTATCGTGGAAACGGGTTAATACGTCACAACCGGATACGCATAGGAAAAAGCAACGATTCGTTTGTGGAAACCGAAGCAGGATCAGGACGTGTAAGTACCAATCGCAGTTCGAAAAGTTCCCTTAGCAACATCAACGATAATTCTTCGATGGGTATGGGCAAAGATAACTCCTATAGCAGCACGCTACGCAGCACTACCCTACCTCGTACCAGCGTACTAGGGAACTCCAGAAATCGAGAAGAAGGCAGCAACGGAAGTTCCGCTTATTCTGATAACTTCGGCTCATTACCTTCAACCTCAGAAAAGATAGATTATCTCACCGCACAAGGTGCTGATTCCGTAGCGGCCTACATTGCACGGTTTCACGGAAACAACTTAAAATGCGTATTTTTAGGCGCTAAAGCCACGCCGGTTGCACTTACGGCAGCCGACCAACGCGACATCATCGCAGTATGGAACCTTTACCAAAAGATGAAAGCCCTATCAGAAATTACTAAGAACAAAGAAGAAGCACTCTTAAAAATCCGTTTCTATACCACTAAAATGAAACGAAAAGAGTTGGGCAAAGCATTGAAAGGAGAAAAGTAAAAATTAAAAGTAAGTAATCAAACGTTGCTCAATGCTCTCTTCAGAGCCTGTTCTCAAAGAGCCGGATTCGTTTTCAGTCCAAGTAAGAACCGCACGGCGCTGCAACCAATTACCTGCTGCATCGAACTTTAAATAAGTATAGACCGTTTTCTCTGTCCGCTTAACTCCCTCACTGGTATTTTCCAATGTCGAGGAAGCTAGTTGTCCCGATTGAGTATACGCTAATTTGTATTGATTTTGGGCTTCCCAATAGGTTTCCTTCCGATCCGAACAAAGTCCATTGGTGTATATGTAATTAATCTTATAGGCATTCTCTGCTACTTGTCCATCCAACCGTTTCACATTGAGTTCAATCAACTGGCCTTGCGGATTGCGCTTTATGGTAAAATTACGCTCAGGGTCGTCTTTGATCTCACCTTTTACAAATTTACCTGCCGCATTGTAGTGATAAGTCAACGATTCACCTTCTATATCCATCTCCTGAAATTGTCCGGTGGGAGTAAAACGAAGCGTTACAGCTCCGGCCAAACTTTCAGCGGTTGAATCATTTGCTACCGATTCTTGATCAGCCTGCTCTTTCGTTTCATACGATGCTAGAATACAAGTTTTCACTTTTCCCGAGAGTTCATAAAGAGATAAATCGGGAGTTGTAACTTTAGCTTTCTGCTCGGTTTGAGCAAATGCAAACGGTTCATTTACGGCCAACAGTATTAATACCGTAAAAATGCTACAAATGTGGAATCGCATATTCAAAAAACATTTAAGTGAAGGGAGATTCTTTAACTCATTCTCGGCGACAAAGATAGGAAAATAATTCTAATCACAAGCTACCAAAAGGCTAATTTTGCATTTCTCGAAAAAATGTTTCAACCCTTCAGGAAGTAGTTACAACAAGCTGATTCACAAAGCATAAAGGGCTGAAGGGTTTCCCTTAAATCCTTCAGCATCCTTCAGCCCTATTTTGGGAGAGAAAGCACTTCTAGAATTTGCTATCAATACCAGTGATACGAAACGAGGTAGACTTAAGTAATGGCCACTACTTAGACAATTTGTTAGGTAATAACTTTTGTATGTCATCCTCTACAATAGAATTCATTTCGGAGAGACGACGCAATATACAGATAAAAAAATCACTATCACTAAATATAATTTATGCGTTACGAAGTATACTGCCAGCTGTTGAATTCATTTTTACCAGCTGTTGAAAATGAATTCAACAGCTGGCAAATTCAGATTCGCCAATTGGCAGTAACTCTTTTAACGGAAGCCTTTCTCCACAGACTCAAAGAAAAAGCCACGCAATCTTAAATAAATTGCGTG
>JAGPIY010000243.1 GCA_018054715.1 Bacteroidaceae bacterium | reverse complement strand
CGAGCTACCAACTTATCACCTTGCAAATATTGTAGATGACCACTTAATGGAAATTTCACATGTTATTCGCGGAGAAGAGTGGCTTCCCTCTGCGCCTCTTCATGTACTACTTTATCGTGCTTTCGGCTGGGAAGACACCATGCCTGAATTTGCACATCTTCCATTATTACTAAAACCTGATGGAAAAGGGAAACTCTCAAAACGCGATGGTGATCGACTAGGTTTTCCGGTCTTTCCTCTTGAATGGACAGATCCTAAGACGAACGAGAAATCGAGTGGCTTTCGCGAAAGTGGCTACCTACCGGAAGCTGTAATAAACTTTCTTGCTTTATTAGGTTGGAATCCGGGAAATGAGCAAGAAATCATGAGTATTGAGGAACTGGTAAAGCTTTTCGACTTATCACGTTGTAGCAAATCGGGTGCCAAGTTCGACTATCAAAAAGGGATTTGGTTCAACCATGAATATATACTAAACAAGAGCAATGATGAAATTGCTACTTATTTCGTTCCGATACTTGAAAAAGAAGGCATCAACGAGCCTTTCGAACGAGTAAGCAAAGTGGTAGGACTTATGAAAAGTCGTGTAAATTTTGTACACGAACTACTTCCCCTTTGCCGTTTTTTCTTTATCGCACCTACTTCTTATGATGAGAAAGTAAAAAAGAAACGATGGAAAGAAGATTCATCCCTACAAATGGCAGAACTTGTAGATGTTCTTCGCAAAATAGATGATTTCTCTATTGAGAATACAGAAGCAACAGTAAAGCAATGGATTGAAGAAAAAAACTATTCTATGGGAGCTATTATGAATGCTTTCCGGCTAACTCTGGTTGGAGAAGGTATTGGACCTCAAATGTTTGAAATCACTGACGTATTAGGTAAAGACGAAACTATTGCCCGTCTTGAATACGCTATCGAAAACCTCAGATAAAAAACGCTGAATGATACTTTACAATATTGGTATATACCTTTACTATATAGCTCTTTATATACTATTCCCGTTTTCGCGTAAGCCACGCAAAATGATAAAAGGTTCGTGGGTTGTATCACGAATATTACATCAACAAATGGAAAAAGATAAAGAGTACATTTGGTTTCATGCCGCCTCACTAGGCGAATTCGAACAAGGCAGACCGCTTATCGAACGCATTCGTAAGGAACATCCGGAATATAAAATTATACTTACTTTTTTCTCTCCTTCAGGGTATGAAGTACGCAAAAACTATCAGGGCGCAGACATTGTGTGTTATCTGCCGATGGACACAAAGATCAACGCAAATCGATTTATACACTATGTAAAACCTAAGATGGTTTTCTTCATAAAGTATGAGTTCTGGAAGAATTATCTAGACACATTACGCGGAGAAGGAATTCCTGTTTACAGCGTTTCTAGTATCTTTCGCAAGAAACAAATCTTCTTTAAATGGTATGGATGGATCTACCGCCGTGTGCTTAAAGACTTCAAGCATCTGTATGTGCAAAATGAAACTTCAAAACGTTTCTTGGCTAAAATAGGTATTACAGATGTCACGGTAGTAGGCGACACACGCTTCGACCGCGTACTCCAAATTAAAGAAGAAGCCAAAATACTTCCGTACGTTGAAAAATTCAAAGGAACAGCTCCCGTATTGGTAGCAGGTAGCTCATGGAGTCCTGACGAAGACATCTTTATTGAATATTTCAATGCGCATCCTAAAATGAAACTCATTATCGCACCACACGTAATCAACGAAAATCATGTGGTGGAGATTATAGACAAGCTTAAACGCCCCTATATGCGATTAAGCCGCATGAAAGAATCTAAATTAGCTGAGGTGGACTGCCTTATCATTGATTGTTACGGACTCTTATCATCGATTTATCGATATGGAGAAATCGCTTATATTGGAGGTGGATTTGGAGTCGGCATCCATAATTTATTGGAAGCTGCAGTATATGGCATCCCAGTTCTTTTTGGTCCAAAACATCAAAAATTCATGGAAGCACAAGGGTTAATTGACGAGAATGGAGGCTTCTGCATTAATTCTCCTGAGGAATTTACAACGCTAATGGATCTTTTCCTCAGTAAAGACGATTACCTCAGAGAAAGTGGATTCAATGCAGGAAACTACGTACATTCACGTTCCGGAGCTACAGATCGGATTTTATCATCCATTCAATTCTAAAAAACAATGGGCTGTATAGAATTAAAAGACCCGCTTCCTTTTTACAAACGATGCGACACTTTCCAATAAACCTTATAGAAATAAAATAAAAGAGAGCCTTTAGTTCTTTAAGTTTGCCCTACGGCTTTTCCAATTAAGCCGTAGGGCTTTTCTCTTTTTGCCCTACGGCTTAATTGGAAAAGAATTTGAAGAGAGGGAGAAAAGATACTAAACTTCTTACAAAAAGATAAGCAAATAACAAACTATTTGATCCCATAGAAAAGCAAAAGCGACTAAAAAGACTCAAAAATAGAGCTTTTGGCCTTCTCCCTAAAGTTTTAAAGTTGTAACTTTGCAGTCCACTCTATTTAGTAGCTTTATGATAAACAATAATTACTCTTTTTCTTTTTTC
>JAGPIY010000077.1 GCA_018054715.1 Bacteroidaceae bacterium | reverse complement strand
GATAATACCGATCTTTATACTATTGTCTTTAAGCGTTTGCTTGATATTGGTGACTTTATCGGTATTGAAGGTGAAGTGTTTAAAACTCAGATGGGTGAGATTAGTATTCATGCAAGAAAATTGACTGTTCTGTCGAAAAGTATTCGTCCTCTTCCGATTGTAAAGTACAAAGATGGGGTGGCTTATGATAAGTTTGAAGATCCTGAACTACGCTATCGTCAACGTTATGTAGACTTGGTGGTAAACGAAGGCGTAAAGTCTATCTTTGAGAAACGTAATAAGGTATATACCTCTATGCGTGATTTTTTTAATGCGAAAGGCTATATGGAAGTGGAAACTCCTGTATTGCAAAGTATTCCCGGTGGTGCTTCTGCACGTCCATTTATAACGCATCACAATGCATTGGACATTCCTCTTTATTTGCGCATCGCGAATGAACTTTATTTGAAACGTCTTATTGTGGGCGGATTTGAAGGAGTGTATGAGTTCTCTAAGAATTTTAGAAACGAAGGAATGGATCGTACTCATAATCCGGAGTTTACTTGCATGGAGATCTACGTATCGTATAAGGACTATAATTGGATGATGGCGTTCACAGAGCAAATGCTTGAAAAAATTTGTTTGGATGTGAATGGTACTACGGAAGTGAAAATGGGCGAAAATACAATTTCTTTTAAAGCTCCGTTTAAGCGCGTAACGATGATCCAAGCTATTTCCGATTTTACAGGAATTGATATTACTGATATGGATGAGGCTCAGTTGCGTGAGGTCTGCAAACAATTAGATGTAGAAGTTAACGAAACTATGGGCAAAGGCAAATTGATTGATGAACTCTTTGGCGAAAAATGTGAGGGTAATTATATTCAACCGACTTTTATTACTGATTATCCAATTGAAATGTCTCCTTTATGCAAGCGTCATCGTGATAATCCCGAGTTGACTGAGCGCTTTGAATTGATGGTAAACGGAAAAGAACTTTGTAATGCATACTCTGAACTAAATGATCCGATCGATCAGTTGGGACGTTTCCAAGATCAGTTGAAACTTAGTGAAAAGGGAGATGATGAGGCTATGTTTATTGATACTGATTTTGTACGTGCATTGGAATATGGAATGCCTCCTACTTCCGGTATGGGAATTGGAATGGATCGTCTTGTAATGTTAATGACTGGACAAACAACGATTCAAGAAGTGTTGTTTTTCCCACAGATGCGTCCTGAAAAGGTTGTAAAGAAGGATGCAGCCAGTAAATATCTGGCTTTGGGAGTTCCTGAAGAATGGGTACCTGTCATTCAAAAGGCCGGTTATAATACTGTTGCTGATTTTGAGGGGGTTAATCCGCAAAAGTTGCACATGGAGATTAATGGAGTAAAAAAGAAATATAAACTGGAATTGTGTAACCTTACCGTAAGTGACGTAGAAGCGTGGCTAGCGAAAAACTAAGTTTATTTAAATTAAAAGCATGAAATTTCCAGGTAAAATAGCTGTATTGGGAGGCGGAAGCTGGGCTACGGCCTTAGCAAAAATGCTGACCGATCATGGAGAAGAAGTGAATTGGTATTTGCGACGTGAAGATCGTATTGTCGAATTCAAACGACTTAGCCACAATCCTGCATACTTAACGGGGGTAAAGTTTAATATAAATCGTATTTTCTTTTCTTCGGATATAAACGAAATCATAGAGAAATCAGATACGTTGATTATAGGGCTTCCTTCGCCTTATCTTCGTTCGCATTTTGAAAAAATAACGCAACCTTTGACCGATAAGTTTATCGTTTCTGCTACAAAGGGTATTGTGCCGGATGTGAACCTTATTGTAACAGATTATCTAACTAAGTATTTTGGAGTACCGACAGAGAATCAGGCTGTGATAGGTGGACCTTGTCATGCAGAAGAGGTTGCTTTTGAACGTTTATCGTATCTTACGATTGCAAGCCCGAATAAGAGTCGTGCTTCGGAGATTGCTCAGAAGCTTTCCAACCATTATATTCGTACTTCTGTAAGTGATGATCTTGTAGGTATTGAGTATGGCGCAGTTCTTAAAAATATATATGCTATTGCTGCGGGTATTTGTGGAGGACTAAAGTATGGTGATAACTATAAGGCGGTGCTGGTTTCGAATGCAGTGCAGGAGATGAAACGATTTATTGATACTGTACACAAAATTGATCGTAGTGTTGATGAATCGGCTTATTTGGGAGATTTGTTAGTTACGTGTTACTCCAATTTCTCGCGAAATTATACTTTTGGTACGATGGTGGGCAAAGGATACAGCGTAAAAAGTGCGCAAATTGAGATGGAAATGGTAGCAGAAGGTTTCTATGGAACGAAATGCATGAAGGAAATAAATGAAAAATATGGGGTAGATATGCCTATATTGGATGCCATTTATAATATTCTTTATGAGAAGCATTTTGCATACTCTGAAATCAAACAATTGTCGGATCAGTTTAGATAACTCACATAAAATAAAAATAGTAACAGAATGAAAAGTATTAGTTTAGACATCGAAAAGACGGGTCTTACAGCGGAGGCCGTAAAGGTTTATGCGGAAAAAGTAAAGTCGGCTAGCGATTTGCTCGAAAATGGAACTGGAAAGGGAAGTGATTTCCTAGGTTGGTTGCATCTTCCTTCTTCAATAACCTCAGAGCATTTAGCTGATTTGAAAGCTACGGCACAGATACTTCGTGAAAATTGTGAAGTAGTTGTAGTAGCAGGTATTGGTGGTAGCTATCTTGGTGCACGTGCTGTGATTGAGGCTTTGAATAACTCATTTGCATGGCTTCAAAAAGAGAAAAAGAATCCTGTTATTATCTATGCAGGAAATAATATAAGTGAAGATTACCTAAGTGAGTTGACGGAATATTTGAAGGATGTGAATTTTGGTATCGTCAATATTTCAAAATCGGGTACTACTACTGAAACAGCTTTGGCTTTCCGTCTTCTTAAGAAGCAATGTGAGGATCAACGTGGTAAAGAAACGGCTCGCAAAGTAATTGTTGCTGTAACAGATGCTAAAAAGGGCGCTGCACGTGTAACAGCCGATCAAGAAGGTTACAAATCTTTCATTATCCCTGATAATGTAGGTGGACGCTTCTCGGTGTTAACTCCGGTTGGTTTATTGCCTATTGCCATAGCTGGTTATGATATTGCAGAATTGGTAAAAGGTGCTGCTGATATGGAAGAAGCTACTGCTCCTAACGTACCTTTCTCAGAAAACCCAAGTGCTATTTATGCTGCTGTTCGAAATGAACTATATAAGCAGGGTAAGAAGATTGAAATTCTAGTGAATTATCATCCTAAATTGCACTATGTATCAGAATGGTGGAAGCAATTGTTTGGAGAGAGTGAAGGAAAAGACGAAAAGGGTATTTTTCCTGCTGCTGTTGATTTTACAACAGACTTGCATTCAATGGGTCAGTGGATTCAGGATGGAGAACGCACAATCATGGAAACGGTAATTTCAATTGAGAAACCGAACGCAACACTTGAAGTTCCAAGTGATGAGGCGAATCTTGATGGTTTGAATTTCCTTGCAGGAAAGCGTATTGATGAGGTAAATAAGATGGCTGAGCTAGGAACCTTATTAGCGCATGTGGATGGTGGTGTACCTAATTCACGTATTGTGCTACCAGAATTAAATGCTTATTATATTGGCCAACTTTTCTACTTTTTTGAACGTGCTTGTGGAATCAGTGGCTATCTTTTAGAGGTAAATCCATTTGATCAGCCTGGTGTGGAAGCTTATAAGAAGAACATGTTTGCCTTACTTGGTAAACCTGGTTATGAGAAAGAAACAGCAGCTATTCAAGAAAAGTTGAAATAAGCCCAATCTTTATTAAAAGTTTATATAGCAGATGAATAGAGAGTTAAACCCTTTATTCATCTGTAGCTTTTTTATAGATAACAGCTTTATTTTAAAATAGAAATCACAAGAAACTCATATCTTATATGTTTGAAACTCGTATAAAAGCTTATTTGAAGAGCCACGAAATTACAAGATTGTCACTTAAAGGAGCTCTTTTTGATATGGATGGAGTCCTTTTTGATTCCATGCCCTATCACGCTCAATCGTGGCATAAAGCAATGGCTTTAAATGGCTTTGATCTTTCGGAAGAAGAGGCTTATCTGCATGAAGGCCGTACCGGAGCTGGCACCATTAATATTGTGGTGAAAAGGCAATTTGGGCGTGCAGCTACTAAGGAAGAATGTAAAGCCATTTATGCTGATAAATCCAGACTTTTCAATGAATTTCCACAGGCTGAGGCGATGCCATTTGCGAAAGAATTAGTTGAAAAGATATGTAACAAAGGATTGACGGCTCAGATTGTAACCGGAAGCGGTCAGCTCTCTTTGCTAGATCGTATTGAAGAAAATTATCCCACTCTTTTTGATTCTGCACGTATGATTTCAGCAAAGGATGTGATTCATGGGAAACCTCATCCGGAACCCTATTTAAAAGGACTTGCAAAAGGTGGTTATCAACCTTATGAGGCTATTGTAATAGAAAATGCTCCTTTAGGAGTGCAAGCTGCGCATGAAGCCGGAATATTTACTATTGCTGTAAATACAGGTCCGATGCCGAATTCTGCTCTTTGGGAAGCTGGTGCTGATTTAGTGTTTTCTTCTATGCAGGAATTTGCTCAGGAATGGGAGCTGCTGTATGCAAATCTAAATGCAACAGAATTATAAAAAAAACTAATAACTCTAGCAAATTTATTTTTTTTTAGTAACTTTACCAGCTAAAAGATAAATAAAATGAACCATATATGGGATTACAAACCTCTTACGCATGAACAAGAAGGAATCGGTAATGAACTAGCCAAAGAGTTACAGATACATCCCACGCTAGGTGCACTACTGATAAAGAGAGGAATACAAAATGCGGATGAGGCTAGAAGTTTCTTCCATCCGCAGTTGGCTGATCTGCATGACCCGTTTCTGATGAAAGATATGGCTTTGGCAGTGGATCGATTAAATAAAGCAATTAGTCAACAAGAACGCATCATGATTTATGGAGATTATGATGTCGACGGTACTACTGCTGTAGCATTGGTATATACATTTATAGAACAATTTTATTCGAATATAGAGTATTATATTCCGGATCGTGATAAAGAAGGATATGGTATCTCGGATCAAGTAATTGATGATGCCAAAGCACGAGGTGTAAAGCTGATTGTAATTCTCGATTGCGGCATCAAAGCGGTGAGTGAGGTGGCTTATGCAAAAGAGCAAGGAATTGAATTTATTATTTGTGACCATCATACCCCTGATGAAGAATTGCCACAAGCGGTGGCTATTTTGAATGCCAAGCGTTTGGATAATACGTATCCGTATGAACATTTATCGGGTTGCGGAGTTGGATTTAAATTCATGCAAGCCTTTGCAAAAGTAAATGGAATTCGTTTTCAGAAACTTATTCCGCTTTTGGATTATGTAGCTGTTTCAATTGCTTCTGATATTGTACCTGTAGTTGGGGAAAACAGAATTCTGGCTTATTATGGCTTACGGCAGTTAAATAAGAACCCTAATATTGGTCTGAAGGCAATTGTTGAGGTCTGTGGACTTGCAGGGAAGGAACTAAGCATGAGCGATGTAGTCTTTAAAATAGGGCCACGTATCAATGCTTCAGGCCGTATACAAACTGGTGATGAATCTGTATCGTTGCTCATTGAAAAGAATCCGGAGGCAGCCAAGCTAAAAGCAGAACAAATAAATGCTTATAACGAGACCCGTAAGGATATCGACAAAAATATGACGGAAGAGGCCGGACATATTGTAGAGCAGATCGAGGGATTAGCTAATCGTCATAGCATCGTGCTTTACAATGAGGAGTGGCATCGAGGAGTAATCGGTATTGTGGCTTCACGTCTCACAGAGGTGTATTATCGTCCTTCGGTTGTGCTTACTTTGATGAACGGTTGTGCTGCAGGTTCGGCTCGCTCGGTAATGGGCTTTGATGTATACAAGGCAATAGAGAACTGTAGAGACTTGTTAATCAATTTTGGAGGACATACTTATGCTGCCGGTTTATCTATGAAAGTGGAAAATGTGGAGAAATTTGCACTCCGTTTTGAAGAATATGTGAGTGAACACATTCTTCCGGAGCAACAGACGGCTTCTGTGTCAATTGATGCACAGCTTGACTTTAAAGAGATTACCATGAAGTTTTATCGGGAATTGTCGCAGTTCGCACCATATGGACCGGAAAACCCGAAGCCTATTTTTGCATCTTATAAAGTATTCGATTATGGAACGAGCAAAATTGTTGGTCGCAAGCAGGAGCATCTCAAACTAGAATTAGTAGATAGCAAAAGTGGAAATGTGATGAACGGCATTGCTTTTGGCAGAGGTCAACAATGGGCACGTTTACGTACGCGTGGTGCTTTTGATGTTTGCTATACCATTGAGGAGAATGCTTATCGCTCTAATGAACTACAGTTGCAGATTGAGGACATTCGAACGAACGAATCTTAATTTTACCGAATTGACTCCTAATTAAACATTGCAGATGGAAACGAATTTTGAAGCGATTCTGAAGCAATATTGGGGCTATGAAACCTTTCGAGGAGTACAATTGCCCATTATTCGAAGTATTGCTCAGGGGCGTGATACTTTAGGGTTGATGCCGACAGGTGGAGGTAAGAGCTTGACTTTTCAGGTGCCGACAATGGCTCGTGAAGGGCTTTGCCTTGTGATCACTCCTCTCATTGCTTTGATGAAAGACCAAGTCGCTAACTTGCGACGAAAAGGTATTCTAGCGACCGCTATTTATAGTGGGATGACGCGAAATGAGGTACTTGTTGCTCTTGAGAATTGTGTATTCGGCCCTTATAAATTTTTATATGTATCGCCTGAGAGGCTTGCTACTGAATTGTTTATTAGCAAGCTGAAAGCTATGAATATTAGCTTGATAGCTGTCGATGAAAGTCACTGTATCTCTCAATGGGGATACGATTTCCGTCCGGCTTACTTGGACATCGCAAAGATTCGTGAGATTCACCCTGAGGTACCCATTCTTGCTTTAACGGCAACAGCAACTCCCGAGGTTGTAAAAGACATTCAAGTGCGACTTGCTTTTCGTGAAGAGAATGTATTTCAGATGAGCTTTGAGCGTCAGAATCTGGCCTATGTAGTGCGGAAATGCAGTGATCGATACGATAAAGAGAGTGAGTTGTTGCATATTCTTCGTCATACGGAAGGAAGTTGTATTATTTATACTCGTAGCCGTCAAGGCACTTATGATATTGCCAAACGTATTTCCGGTGAAGGCATTTCGGCTGAGTACTTTCATGCCGGCCTCACTAATGTAAAGAAAGATAAACTTCAAAAAGCTTTTTTTGCGGGCGATTTTCGGGTGATAGTGGCGACGAATGCCTTTGGTATGGGTATCGACAAGTCTGATGTTCGTTTGGTAGTGCATGTGGATGTACCCGATAGCATTGAGGCTTATTTTCAAGAAGCGGGTCGTGCAGGTCGTGATGGACAGAAAGCGTACTCTGTGCTCTTAACGATGGAGCAGGATCGGCTGACTTTAAATCGACGTATCTCAACTACTTATCCCGAACGTGAATACATTGCTCAGGTGTATGAGAAACTGTGCTATTATTTGCAGATTGCAATGGACGCAGGCGAGGGGCGAATGCTTGAGTTCGATTTGGCTGAATTTTGCCGTAACTTTAAACTTTTTCCTACGGTTTGCGAAAGTGCACTGAAACTATTAACGCAAGCCGGATATATCGACTATGTAGAGGAACAAGAAAATACATCACGCTTGCATTTTAGCATGATGCGCGATGAACTTTATCGACAGCCTATTTCGCATGTGCCTACCGATCGTTTACTGCAACTTCTTTTACGCCGGTATACCGGACTTTTTAGTGAGTTTGTGTATGTGAAAGAGGCCGAATTGGCTGCACGTTTAGATATAACGACTCATGATGTCTACCAGCTCTTGCTGGGACTTTCCCAACGTGGAATCATTGATTATATACCTGCTAAACGGACTGCTTTTATATTTTTTAAAAGAGATCGTGTCGATTTAAAGTATTTGTCGATTCCGCGTTCTCTTTACGAGGACCGCATTGAGCGGATGAAGGTTCGTATAGGGGCAATGGACCATTACATTACCGAGGAAGAGCAATGTCGAAGTAAAATGCTGCTTGGGTATTTCGGAGAAAAGGAAGTGCCTAGTTGCGGACAATGTGACGTTTGTTTGGCACAACGAAAACTGCAGCCCCTAAATAAAGCAGAACAGACAGTAGAGGATATTGCAC
>JAGPIY010000076.1 GCA_018054715.1 Bacteroidaceae bacterium | reverse complement strand
GCCTTTGCAGCTAAAAGATTCATCGCCTCATAGTCAAGTCCATCCGCACACAACGTACGACGCATCCAAGAATTCAGGCATCCCGTGCCATTTATACAGAGTAAAACCCCAAGACGAGGATCAGTCAATGTATGATTCACATGAGCAAACGTATTAACACGGCTCTGAGGATCGTAGTTCACCGTGCCATTAACCCCATAAACGACACCTGAAGTCCCGGCCGTAGAAGCAATCTCACCCGGCTCAAGCACCCCAAGAGAGAGTGCATTATTCGGTTGATCGCCCGCACGATAAGTCACCGGAGTGCCCTTCCTCAAGCCCAACTCCAAAGCAGCTTTTTCCGAAAGTCGTCCTTGTTCTCCAAAAGTAGGTTTCACCTCGGCAAGCATTTCGCGTGGAATACCATAATAATCGAGCAAGAATTGGGCAGGTGCCTCCGCTTCAAAATCCCATAACATACCTTCCGACAAACCCGAAACAGTAGTACACACCTCATCGGTGAGGCGCATTGCCAAATAATCACCGGGAAGCATGATCTTATAAATCTTTGCAAACACCTCAGGTTCGTTTTCCTTTACCCATGCCAATTTAGAAGCTGTAAAGTTACCCGGAGAATTCAGTAAATTATGCAAGCAGCGCTCGTGCCCGAGTTCATCGAAAGCCTTATTCCCATAAGGCACAGCACGCGAATCGCACCAAATAATAGAAGGCCGCAATGCACGAAGCGAGCGGTCGACACACAACAAGCCATGCATCTGATACGAAATACCAATTGCTGCAACATCATCGGGAGATATCCCCGTACGTGCGAGCAACTCTTGAGTATCGAGTTTTACATTCTCCCACCAGAGTTCAGGGTCCTGTTCAGCCCATCCTTCCTTTACGGCAGTAATTTTCATTTCCTCTTTCGGGTTGAAAGCAGTACCTACTACTCTGCCCGTTTGAGCGTCAACCAGACTAGCCTTCACTGAAGAACTGCCTAAGTCGTATCCTAATAAATACATATAATTAGATTATATATTTTCGCGTATGATCAGCTCATTCTATGCGAAAATTGGTTATATTTTACTTTGTCGAATTTATAATAACGGGCTGCACGATGCGATACACCCACCTCGTATTCATCGAGAGGCACTACATAGTTCATCTGCAAAAGTTTCTTGTGAAAGTTTCGTACATCATACTCACGATCGTAAATCACTTCAAAGAAACGTCGCAATTGCAAAGCCGTAAACTTACGGGGTAAAAGTTCGATTAACAATATAGGGTTCTGCTCAACATATTGACGAAGATGGGCAATTGCCCTTTCCACAATTTGATTGTGATCGAACGCCAACTTACCAATCTTATCAAGAGGAACCCACGAAGGCTCATAGCGGGTACTAAGTGGTTCAAGGCGTGAACCTATTTTAAGAAGCGCCCAGTAGGCCACTGTAACAATTCGCGTCACATTTCCAGACAGCTGGTGGAAGCGGGTTAGCCAAAGCATATCATCTGGATTTTGAGTACGATCTTTCGAACCAAACGCATGAAACTGCTGCATCTGCACACTGCTCAATCCGGTTAATTCGCACAACACGCGTTGAGCCGATTCATCAAGATCCTCTTCATCGAAAATCAGACTACCGGGTAATTTAATCGCAACATCTCCCTCAACAGAAGTCTGCCGCACTAACAGAATGTTTAAGTTCTGGCCATCATATCCCAAAATTACACAATCGACAGAAACGTTCGGATTGATATGCAATGAGGACGAGTTCAAGTTATTCATGATATATTTCTATTTTTTCTGCCACAAATATAGAAATATAAAACTCATACGCCAAACCTTTTTGTCACTTTAACATGAATTTAAATGACTGTTTTTATGAGTGTTTCGTGTGATATTGTACAATTATTCCGTGAGTGAAAATTCTTCTTTTTAAGATAAAGAGTGCGAGAACAAGCGTTTCTGTACAAGGAAATAGATAACTTATTGTACGGAAAACAAAAAGTTAAGAATATACAACTATTAAAAGTTGTAAAAAAGAAATGGGATGATTTATCGTTTACGATAAGTTGGTAACGAATCCGACAAATTTACAATAGCTGTAATTCGAGTAACTTCCTTATCAAAATAAATCAAGTATTCGTGCATTTTCATAGCACCACTTGCATTCAGTGTACGAAAACGGTGGTAAGCCATCCACCCGGGAACACGCGGTTTGTATTGTCGTTCATCTGCAGAAAGTTGGGTCTGTAACTCTTGTACACGCGTACCTGTTTCCCAAAGGCGTTGGCGAAGAATGTTATAGGCGACTTCACTTGCCACCGGCCTCTTTAATTCGGCAAGTACCTCCTGGTTTTCAGCCGAAAGAGTTTTGGCTTCACGAATTCGTGAAATAGTAGAAGGAAGATGTCCGTATTGTACGGATGCCGAATCAAGGCGAATGCGTCCGATAGCCTTCAAACCTCTAGCATGAGGAATCTCGGTAGCATCGAATTCATCCACAAGACGCTCTGCTCGTTTTAGGTCGCTTTCACCACAAGCTGTTAAAAATGCGAAGCCTATTATTAATAAGGTATATAAAATACGTTTCATGCGGCAAAAGTAGCAAAAAAGTTGCAATAATCCAATTTTTCGCGTACCTTTGCATTACGAAATAAAAAGAATGATGAAAAAGCTAGTGATTTTTGACCTTGATGGTACACTGATCAATACGATATCGGATCTCGCTACTAGCACAAATGTAGCGTTAGAAGCATGTGGATTTCCAACCCATCGACTGGAAGAATATCCTCTTTTTGTAGGAAACGGAGTGAACAAACTTTTCGAGCGTGCCCTACCGGAAGGAGAAAGAACTCCTGAAAACATGTTACGCATGCGAACCTTCTTCTTAAAGCATTACAATTTACACGACACCGACTTGAGCAAACCCTATCCGGGTATGTTAGAGCTTCTTGCCCGACTACAAAACGAAGGCTATATGCTAGCCGTAGCTTCCAATAAATATCAAGAGGCAACTAGTGAAATTGTAAAAAAGCTGCTCCCTAAAATTGAATTTAAAGCAATACTGGGGCAACGTGAGAATATTCCGATAAAGCCGGATCCAAGAATTATTCATGACCTATTAGCTCTTACAGGTTGTACTGTTGAAGAAGCTTTCTTTGTAGGTGATTCGGGTGTAGATATGCAAACTGCTTTAAATGCACAAATCAAAGCTTGTGGAGTAACTTGGGGATTTCGTTCACGTACGGAACTAGCCACTTTTAATCCGGCTTATCTCGTTGACAAACCTGTAGAAATTTACGAAGCACTTTGCAAAGAGAATAAAGATATTTAAATACATTCCTAAATAAAAAATTGATATGAAAAAGTTTTTTTTATGTATGCTCGCCTTGCTATCCTTGCATGTTGCAACTTATGCGCAAAGCAAAGACTATCCTGAAATGACCTTCGACAAAACCGTACACGATTTCGGTAAGTTCTCCGAAGATAACCCTACTGTAAGCTGTATCTTTACATTTACAAACACCGGCAAAAAAGCGCTGGTAATTAATCAAGCTCATGCTTCCTGTGGATGCACCGTTCCTGAATATACCAAAGCACCCATTGAACCCGGCAAAAAAGGTACTGTAAAGATTACCTATAACGGATATGGAAAATATCCGGGTGCCTTTGCCAAGACTGTAACGCTTCGCACTAATGCCAAAGAAGAAACGGTGAAACTAATCGTAAAAGGCGAGATGACCGCCAAAAAGTAGATGGCTCATAGTAGAAAAGAACAATTAGCCGCCTTTGATCGCTTGCTCACTGTGATGGAGGAGTTGCGTGAGAAGTGTCCTTGGGATCGAAAACAAACATTCGAGAGTCTACGTCCTAACACCATTGAAGAATGCTTCGAACTTTGTGAGGCCATTATACAACACGACTCCCACGAAATCAGTAAAGAACTGGGCGACGTACTGTTGCACATTGTTTTCTACGCAAAGATAGGAAGTGAACAAGAAGCATTCGATATTGCTGATGTATGCAATCAACTGTGCGACAAATTGATTTTCCGCCATCCACACGTGTATGGTGAAACAAAGGTGGAAAACGCTGGACAGGTTTCTCAAAACTGGGAACAGCTCAAACGTCTCGAAAAAGATGGCAATAAAACGGTATTAAGCGGAGTACCTAGCGCACTACCCTCTCTTATTAAAGCTTATCGCATTCAAGACAAAGCACGCAACATCGGCTTCGATTGGGAAAAGCGAGAACAGGTTTGGGAAAAGGTACGTGAAGAAATTGGTGAGTTTCAAGCAGAAATTGACCAAATGGATACTGATAAGATGGAAGGTGAATTTGGAGATCTTTTCTTCAGCTTGATCAATGCAGCTCGTCTTTACAAAATCAATCCGGACAACGCATTGGAACGAACTAATCAAAAATTCATCCGTCGATTTAATTATCTGGAAGCACATACCCTAGCAAAAGGACTTGACTTACACGATATGACGCTGCAAGAAATGGATGAACTATGGAACGAAGCAAAAGAAAAAGGACTTTAATCAAGTCCTTTTTTCTTTTCTATCATAGGAATACGGTAAGCTGCATAGAGCGTGGTGATCGCTCCAATCAATAAGGAAAGCATCCACTCATTACCATGTGGTAGAGTAATCATCAAAACTCCGGTTACCGTAATAAAAATAAGACCGAAATTACGTTGACGATAAAGCCGTTTTAATATCTGATCTTTCTGTTCAGCTCCAAAGCGAGGAGAAAATTGAGTATATAAAAGTAAAGAGCCAAATATTACTACATACGGAGCATATTCATTACTGGACAATCCGGGCATTTTCATCACAAGTCCCGCAAGTACACATATCGCACCTAACCCATACAATATGGGGAAATATTTTTTCATATTTTTCATTTATTCGTTTCTTCAGTCGAAGAACTTGGAACTAAATCTTCCTCAAACACAAACACATCCTCATTAGGCCGACGCATCAAATAGCGTTCACGAGCCACCTTTTCAAGGGTTCGCGGATCGTTTTGCAAACTCTTCAACGTACGAGTATCACGATTGAATGCATTCTGATAGGCATTTATTTCATCTTGCAAAGTATTCATGTAGTGACGATTAGTAAAACGGCGCAACAAGCTACTATCACCAACGAAACCAATGCTGATAAAGAAGAACAAAGTAACTACAGCATATTTATGCTGACGTACAAAATCCCATATAGAATGTAATTTCGACATCGTAAGAGCTAGCTTAATGAAAATTCTAATTTATTTGACTGCAAATATAGAAAAAAAACAAGAAACATACCCCCTTTTTCGAGAATTTAATGTAAATTTGCCCAAAGTTTTTTTAGAACGATCCACACCCTATGGAGAAATATATTGTATCTGCACGTAAATATCGGCCTTCAAATTTCAACGCAGTAGTAGGACAAGAAGCACTTACTACTACACTAAAAAATGCGATTGCTACGGGAAAGTTAGCACATGCCTATTTATTTTGCGGCCCACGCGGAGTAGGCAAAACCACTTGTGCGCGCATCTTTGCTAAAACCATCAACTGCCTTTCGCCATTACCCAATGGAGAAGCCTGCGGAGAGTGTGAATCATGTAAAGCTTTTGCAGAACAACGCTCCTACAACATTCATGAATTGGATGCCGCTTCCAACAATAGCGTGGAAGACATTAAGCAGCTCATGGAACAGGTACGTATCCCGCCACAAGTAGGGAAATACAAAGTATTTATCATTGATGAGGTACATATGCTTTCCCCATCGGCCTTTAATGCCTTCCTGAAAACTTTGGAAGAGCCTCCCGCCCATACCATCTTCATTCTCGCCACCACAGAGAAGCATAAGTTGTTACCGACGATCTTATCACGTTGCCAGATTTACGACTTTAGTAGAATGTCTGTTGAAGATATTGTACGGAACTTACAGTTCATTGTTCAGGAAGAAGGCCTTACCGCAGAACCCGAAGCGCTCAATGTTATTGCTCAAAAAGCCGATGGCGGAATGCGCGATGCCCTTAGCATCTTCGACCAAGTAGTAAGCTTTACCGGAGGAAATGTAACTTATAAAGGTGTAATTGAGGATTTAAATGTACTGGATTACGAATATTATTTCCGCCTAACCGACTTCTTCCTAGCCAACAAGGTAAGTGAAGCATTACTTACTTACGACGAAATTTTGAGAAAAGGATTCGATGCTCCACATTTTATAACTGGATTGGCAAATCACCTTCGCGATCTTCTCGTTAGCCGCGATCCACAAACGACATCACTTCTAGAGGTAGCAGAAAGTGTGAAAGTGCGTTATCAGCAACAATCGGCAAACTGCCCGACTAAATTCTTGTCGCGCGCTATGAAGCTTTGCAATCAGTGCGACTTGAGTTACCGCACAAGCAACAATAAACGCTTCTTGGTTGAATTAACACTCATTCAGTTAGCCCAACTAACCGAAGAGGGAAGTGAAGCCGATGTGGGTGATGGGCGTAGCCCTAAATTGCTAAAACCCCTATTTAAAAAAGCAGCGGCCAACGGGATGTCGACTCCTGCTAAGCAACCTGTAAAGGAAGCACCACAAATCAATGCACCGCAACCAAATATACCGCAACCAAGTATACCGCAAAAGAAAGCTGTAATAACGGAACCTTCTGTTAGCAATGCTAATCCAATAGATTCCTTGGGGGCTCGTTCAAAGTCAGCGCTCCACGTATTAAAAGCAAATAAGCTAGGTTTCTCTATAAAAAGAGCAACCGAAGCAATGGCGCAACCTCAAACCGAGAAAGATGGTACCGGAAATACTACCGAGAAACAGGCTGCAACTACTATTTCTCCTCAGGACTTTCCCCCTATTGACGATTTAGAGCTCACCATTCAATGGCGTGCCTTTGCCCATCAACTTCCTCAAGAACATACGGCACTTGCACAACGCATGCTAGTTATGAAAGCTAAAAAATTAGATGAAGAAGGATTGTATGAAGTGGTAGTCGATAATGAAACAACTCAAAAAGACTTACTATATATTAAGCCACACCTCGAGAAGTTTCTGCGAACACAGTTAAAGACACCATTTTTCACACTACAGATCCGTATGGCAGAAGCTTCTGAACGCGTTGCAGCGCTCACTCAAGGAGAACGTTATCAAAAGATGCTGAGCACTAATCCGGCTTTAGCTGCTTTACGCGAAACATTGGGACTGGAACTTATCTAAGCTCCAGCCCATCTCTTTCTTTTCGTTCCGATATATAGTTTTTTCGTTCCGGTATATAGCGCCATTATTCGTGTCGCAGTAATCTTTCGGCTGCCATCTGCTCGTACTTCGTTCCGGGAGTACCATAATTGGCATAAGGATAAATAGAAATACCGCCACGAGGTACGAAGAGTCCGGTTACTTCTATATATTTGGGGTTCATGAGTTTAATCAGATCTTTCATGATCAAATTCACACAATCTTCATGAAACGCGCCATGGTTACGAAAGCTGAAAAGATAAATCTTTAGACTTTTACTCTCTACCATCTTTTCAGCCGGTAAGTAAGATATGCGGATTTCGGCAAAATCGGGTTGACCGGTAATTGGACAAAGACTTGTAAATTCGGGACAATTAAAGCGTACCCAATAATCGTTATCCGGATGTTTATTATCAAAGGCCTCTAATACTTCAGGGGCATAATCTTGCCTGTACTCCGTTTTACGGCCTAGCAAGGAGAGTTGGTCTTTTAGTTCACTCATTACACTTTTTTTTAGTTGCTAAATATTCATCAAGTCCTTCTTTACGCAATTTACAAGCCGGGCAATGCCCACAACCATCACCTTGAATTCCATTGTAACAAGTCAATGTTTGAGTGCGTACCAAGTCGAATACTCCTAACTTATCACTAAGCGCCCAAGTTTCAGCTTTGTTAATCCACATCAATGGAGTATGAATGCAAAATTGCTCATCCATAGCAAGGTTCAAGCTCACATTCAACGATTTAATAAATGAATCGCGGCAGTCCGGATAACCACTATAATCGGTTTGCGAAACACCTGTCACCAAATGAAAGATTCCTCTTTCACGTGCAAAAACAGCTGCAATGCTCAAAAAGAACAGATTACGCCCCGGCACAAAAGTATTGGGGAATGAATTTGCCGGTTTTTCAGCATCCATCTCCAAAGTAGTGTCGGTTAAAGAGTTTCGCCCCAATGAAGCTATAAATTGAGCATCCAATAGATGGAACTCAACTCCCGCCTTTTCGGCTATAGCCCGTGCCAATTCACATTCTTTTTGATGTTTCTGTCCATAAAGA
>JAGPIY010000242.1 GCA_018054715.1 Bacteroidaceae bacterium | reverse complement strand
CCATACCCCCACGTAGAAGATCCCAGAATTAGCAAATCGTACTTAGCTATGAGGTCTTCGGTTAAATCAGCCACGTCGTGTACGCTACCTGAGGGGAGTGCGAACTCGGTTGCTATAACCTGAGCAACGCTCTTTGTAGTTCCTGTAGTAGAACCATAGATAATACCCGTTGTTTTCATTTTGCTCTAAATATTATGTTTATGGGTGCAAAGGTAATGGTTTTAAGAACCCCGAAAAATACCTATTTATAATTGAATTTTCAACAAGAGATACCTTAATATAGGTAGAAAGATAGAATCCTTCTTTCAAAGACTTCCTTAACTTAGTTCTTTTTGCCCTACGGCAAAATAGAAATAGCCGTAGGGCAAAAAGAATTAAGCCGTAGGGCAAACGAAGAAAAGAAGCCTTTCTGTTCATTCAAAGAAACGCTTCAAATTCATTCAACTTACTTTCCTTTTCTCCGAAAGAACAGCATGACACAATATGATGAGAATTAGAAAAGAAAATACCCCCTTTCAGGTATTGTAGATATAGTAATAAAGCCCGATCTTTGCAAAACGTTTGAACAACGTAAGTCATAATGAAAAATCTAAGTTTAGAGGGCGGACACTTTGTGAAAAGTGTCCGCCCTCATTTTCAGATCGTCCGTTAATGTTTGCAAAATCAAACTCTTATATTTGCAAAGTTCATTCATTGTTCGTATTTTTGCAAACAAACAATTAAAAGCAATGGAAGATTTCAAAAAAGGATATAGTACCGAAGATGTACAGATCGCCCGCTTTGCAAAAGCATTAGGGCATCCGGCCAGAATTGCAATACTTCACTTTTTAGCTGCACAAGAGCAATGCTACTTTGGAGATATTCACGAAGAACTTCCAATAGCCAAAGCCACTGTTTCTCAGCATTTAAAAGAATTGAAAGAAGCAGGACTAATACAAGGTGAAATTGAAACCCCAAAAGTAAAGTACTGTATCAACCCTGTTAATTGGGAGATTGCACAGCAGCTCTTTTCGCAATTCTTTATCGATTGCAAGGGGAAAAAGCCTTGCTGCTCAAAGTAAAATCACATCATTTAAATACTTCCACTCTATGAAAGTACTCATTCTTTGCACCGGAAATAGCTGTCGCAGCCAAATGGCGCACGGCTTTTTACAATCGTTCGATAAAAACTTAACGGTCTGCTCTGCAGGTACACAGCCTACCGGAAAGCTCAACGAAGAAGCCGTTAAGGTAATGGCGGAAGTCGGGGTCGACATTAGTCACCATACTTCCGATTCTGTCGATAAATACCGAAATGAACCTTGGAATTATGTGATTACCGTCTGCGGAGGAGCAAACGAAAATTGCCCTACTTTTAGTGGATCAGTAACTCACCGGCTCCACATCGGGTTTGATGACCCTTCATCAGCCACAGGAAGTCCTGAATTTATAGCACAAGAGTTTCGGCGGGTACGCGATGAAATAAAAGAAGCCTTCTACAAACTTTATCGCGAGAAAATAATAGGCGGACAAAGTTGCACTTGCGGAGCAAACGAGTATTGCAAATGCGACTAAAAAGAACTTCTATGATGCCCTCATTCACCGACTAAATTCATCAAAAATAAAATACTGATTTTCTCTCCTTTTTTTTGAACGCAAAGCTTGTCGGTCTCATAATTCATTTGTACCTTTGTCGCCTCAAAGACGAACAAACGCACAATGATACATATACTCCCCATGCTTGCGGCATTACTGTTGCAAGTTTATGCACTAAATAGCTGTCAGAAAAGCAAAGCAGACACCCTAAACAAGTCCGGCAGACTTCAATTTCCGACTGATACCCTTCACTTCTTCGATACCCCTACTGCCAACCTAAAATTAGCATTCCCGATGCAGATTGCGCCTGTTCTTTCGGGCGATTTTGGAGAAATACGTGGCGGGCACTTCCATTCCGGAATTGACTTTAAAACAGAAGGACGTACCGGGATTCCGATATATGCCTCAGCCGATGGATGGATCACGAAAATCTTCGTACATTACGGTTCAGGAATGATGTTGCATGTGGCTTATAAAAACGGAATAAGTGCCATTTATCGACATAATGAACGCTTTGCTCCCAAAATAGCACGATGTGTACGTAACTATCAATATAAAAACGAGAAAGATTCTTGTGAAATTACCGTAGAGCCGCATGCGCTGCCTGTAAAGAAAGGAGAGTTACTCTGCTACAGTGGAAATGAGGGCTATTCGAAAGGTCCACATTTGCACCTCGACTTATACGAAACACAAACCGGTATATGGCTTAATCCACTCCCTTATTTTAAAGGAAGCATTCCCGATCACAAAGCTCCCGTTGCACAAAGTATTTTGGTAATAGCTGAACCCGAAAAAGGAGCAATTGTAACCAATGGCCCTTTAGGAGCCGATTTTCTACCTACTCGGAAAGTCGCTCCAAATGGAGGCCTCGTACAATGCTGGGGAAAAGTGGGACTTGCCTTGAAAGCGTACGACACCATGGATGCTACTTACAACTTATTAGGCGTACGCGGTATTACACTGAAAGTCGATGGGAAAACTATTTTCATGAGTAACTTAAACCGTTTCTCTCGTACTGAGAACA
>JAGPIY010000241.1 GCA_018054715.1 Bacteroidaceae bacterium | reverse complement strand
AAAAGATTGGTGCTAAAAAAATCATAAGATGAAAGAATAACTGCTTTTATTAATAATCCAGAAGAAGTATTTAGACCTTTTCCTTCATTCCTTATCGTAATTTAATAAGGAAAAGTATTTCGAGAAACAACCTTTCAACTCTTCAGAAAGTGTACACAATTATTTGCTATACAGCGATATATATCTTGAATGGTTCGTGTAAAAAGTTTCAGGAATCTTACAGCCTGTAGCGTCCTGATTTTATAAAAATAACTACCGCGGTCAATTGTGCTAAAATGGATAAAGTGCCGTTGTATTTATCTATAATATACATATATTTTTTAGGAATGTAATCGTTTCGGATATATCATTTGCAGAATCGATTATAATCGATTCTGCATTCGTGTTTTTCTTTGTCTTACATCAGTTTTTCTCCCTTTAAGCTTGTAAGTATAATAAACCGAATCATCAAAGCAGCTACTGCCAGCTGTTGAATTCATTTTTGCCAGTTGGCGAATTCATATTTGCCAACTGGTAAAAATGAATTCGCCAACTGGCAGTAACCTTTTTGTTGTGCATGAAAGTTTGTGAATATTTCTTCGAGAAGAGATATTATGCTATTTGTCTTTTGAGAGATAATCAATTTGCAAATAAGTACAAGCCTAAATATAGCTCGTTAGCTTAAGACGCAAAATTAGAGAGATCTTTTGTTTAGCTGAAATCGGCTGAAGGGTTCTGAAGGGTTTCAATAGTACTATTCAGCTGATTATTATTTGTCAGTCAGATTGTTATACGTTAACCCTGAAGGGTTGAAGGGTTTCATCCCGAAATCTTTAAGTTATATTACAGTGCTTGCTTGCCCATACCGCTGCACGGTATTGTGTCTTATCTCCAATAGGAGTAAGCGGATAATATCCGCTTATTAGGCGACCAACCTCATCGAACAAAGCCGGATGCAACGACGACTCTTCTTCGTGATTGGCTAGAAGAGCTGAGTTCGTGGGGAAATAGTCTACGCGGAATAGGCCGTTTGTTCCTTGAGCGAAAAGCCGTTCATATACTTTGTGTGCGACCATACCCATGTTCATGCGCAGATTAATCTCTACGCAGGGGAGTAATAAGCCTTTGCTGTTTACAAGCATATCTACTCCCAGATAGCCCGAAAAAACGCTGCCTTGCAGTTGCTCTGTAAGGAGTTGTGAAAGTAATTCTTTTGTGCGATTGAGAAGTGGGCGGGGTATGTGTTGGCAGATGATATCTTCCAATTCGGCATCTGTGGCTAATCGATTGCCAATGTAGCTTCCTCGGCTGTCGGTTCCAAAAACAGAGTAGCCGGCAAACCGTACTTCTTTTTTGTATATAAATTCAATTGCGAAATCAAGTGTCTTTTCTTGCAGCTCTTCAGCAATGACACTCCCTTGTGAGGCTATGAGGCCAATAGCCCATGCTCGTATTTGTGGAGTGAGATGGGGTAGTGTTACCGGATACAGACCTCTTCCGCTACACGACCATGGAGCCTTTAACAGCATCTGTGGGTGAAGCTTATGAAAGGCCTCTATTTCGGCAAGCGATTGGCAGACTTGTGAACATCCGCACAAGCTTTCTCCTGCAAGTTCTGCACGTAATTTCTCTAAAATGGTTACCGCTGTAGCACGATTTGAAATTTGACGTAATATATTTATTTCATGGCTTTTAGGTGTGTTTGTTTCCGGGAAGTTTGCTTTTAAAACTTCGGTTCGTAGACTTTCATTCCATCCCCATGGAGAGAGCTGACAGTCGGCAAAGTCGTCGTGCTGAAAGCCATAAGGATTACCATCTCGATCTCCCCAAGTAGCACGGCGATGAAGCTCTTCGGAAGACAGCCAGTGGATATTTTCATCTTCACTGCAAGTCGATTTGGTAGCAGAGCCATACCAACGAGGAAGTGAAGCCAAGTCTCTGGCCATCAGCCGTGGCAGTTTGGGTGAAGTGAAATACGGAGCGTTTGCTGCTAGAGCCAAATCGTTCTCTGGATTGAAGAGATATACAGTTTTCATACATTTACGTGATAATTCTGTGCAAAAATAAACAAAAATTGCAATCTAGAGTTTGCAAAACGGATAAAAAAACTTATCTTTGCGCACATAATAAGAAAAAGATAGAGAAAAAACGACTGATGGAGACTTTCTTTAGGACTTACGAGTATCTTGTGGCTCATGTACAAGCCCCTGTGCGCCGTCAACTGATGGACGAAATTCAGTGGGATGATCGTCTGATAGGTATCAAAGGGACAAGAGGCGTAGGCAAAACGACCTTTTTATTGCAATATGCAAAAGAACAATTTGCAGGTGACCGCTCTTGCCTTTATGTAAATCTGAATACCTTCTACTTTACGAAGCATCGTATTTTTGACTTTGCAAAGCATTTTTTTGAAGGTGGAGGCCGTGTACTACTCTTTGACCAGATATTTAAATATCCTGATTGGAGTCACGATTTGCGTCTTATTTACGATGAATTACCTGAGTTGAAGGTTGTTTTTACCGGTTGTTCCGTGATGCCTTTGGATGAGGACAATCCCGAATTGAATGGACTGGTGAAGAGCTACAACCTTCGCGGCTTTAGTTTTCGTGAGTTTCTGAACCTTACTAGGAAACGTGATTATCCTTCTTTGACT
>JAGPIY010000075.1 GCA_018054715.1 Bacteroidaceae bacterium | reverse complement strand
GGGTAAAGGAGTATGGGCTCCGTGTATTCGTTACCATGCAGGGACATATTTTATTTATTGGGGCGATCCCGACTTAGGTATTTATTGTATTCAAACATCCGATCCACGTTCCACTTGGAGTGAGCCGGTGCTCGTAAAATCGGGTAAAGGCTTTATTGATCCGACTCCTTTTTGGGATGAAGACGGAAAAGCCTATCTAATGCATGCCTATGCCGCAAGTAGAGCGGGCATTAATAGTATTCTAGTATTGCAAGAACTTTCCTCTGATGGTACAGCGATAAAAGGGAATCCAAGTATTGTGTTTGATGGAAATGATGGAGTGAACCATACTTGCGAAGGCCCTAAATTATACAAGCGGAATGGATATTACTATGTATTTTGCCCCGCTGGAGGGGTTGAAAAGGGATGGCAACTAGTGTTACGCTCTCATTCTATTCACGGCCCTTATGAATCGCGTATAGTAATGGCACAAGGAAATAGTTCTATCAATGGTCCTCATCAAGGTGCTTGGGTAGACACTCCAAAAGGCGAATCGTGGTTTATTCATTTTCAAGATAAAGGTTTGTACGGAAGAGTTATTCATCTAAATCCAATGAATTGGCTCAATGATTGGCCGATAATAGGTGAAGATAAAGACGGAGATGGTTGTGGAGAGCCTGTGTTAACGGCAAAGAAACCGGATATAATAACGAGTGATTCTGTTGCAAAAATGACTTTTAGCGATGAATTTAACACCTCTACCTTGGGGCTGCAATGGCAATGGCAAGCCAACTATCAAGATGCGTTTGGCTTTCCAAGTACAAACGGGTTTTATCGTCTTTATGCATATCGTCAACAGTTAAAGAACCTTTGGTTAGCTCCTAACTTGCTGTTGCAAAAGTTCATGGCTGAGACATTTGTTGCCACTTCTAAGTTGTCCTTTGCTTCCAAAGATGAAAACGAGCGTATCGGTCTACTTGTTATGGGAAGTGACTATGCCGCTTTAACGTTGCGTAGAAAAGGAAAAACTTTCCTCTTGGAGCAAGTACTTTGCAAAGAGGCCGACAAAGGGAAACCAGAGAAATATAAAGAAATTGCAAAATTCACACCCGACCGTTTAATACAAGGTGGCTTGGTTACGGCACTAGTAAAAGGAATCTATTTACGCGTTGAAGTAAAAGAGGGAGGTAGCTGTCGTTTTGCATATAGTCTTGATGGAGATCAATTTACTGAAGTCGGAGTAGCCTTTCAGGCTCAAAAAGGAAGATGGATTGGAGCAAAAGTAGGATGTTTTGCTAGTGGCCCGAACTTAAAAGGAGGCGGAGGATGGGTTGATCTCGATTGGTTCCGTATAACTTCCACACCTTTGTCGAAATAAAGTAAATAACATAGAGCGAATTATAGACATAAAACAATGAAAAAAGAAAATTCAACTTTTATTGCCCTTCCTGTCCTTTTGGGCTTTTTTGTAATGGGTTTTTGCGATATCGTGGGAATTTCATCCGACTATGTAAAGGCTGCTTTCCATTGGAGCGATACGCTTACCGGACTTGTTCCATCGATGGTTTTTATTTGGTTTCTCTTTCTTGGCGTCCCGGTTGGATTGTTGATGAACAGAATTGGAAGAAAGCCCACTGTACTTCTGTCCATGGGAATTACTGTACTGGGTATGATACTTCCAATGCTGACTTATAACCAAACAACGGTCATGATGGCATATGCTCTTTTGGGTATTGGAAATGCTATATTACAAGTTTCTTTGAACCCTCTGCTACAGAACGTAATCACTAATGAAAAGATGCTTACTTCTAGTCTGACGGGGGGGCAAGTTGTAAAAGCAGTATCTTCGTTTGTAGGGCCCTATATCGTAATCTTTGCCATTCAAAGTTTTGGCGATGGAGATCCTCAAAAATGGTATTATTGTTTTCCCATCTTGGGCTTCATCACGCTTATTTCGGCTGTTTGGCTATTGCTGACTCCTATTGTAGAAACTTCTCAAAAAATAGCGACTCATGAAAATAGCGTAAAAACTACATTCGCATTACTTAGCGACCGTACTATTTTACTCCTCTTTCTAGGAATATTCTTTGTGGTTGGAGTGGACGTAGCGACTAACTTCTTAAGCTCTAAACTAATGACTTCCCGCTTTCATTGGAGTCAAGAAGAAGCCGGAATGGCGCCGCAAGTTTATTTCATTTGTCGTACGATCGGTGCTCTGCTTGGTGCATTCCTTATGACCTTTGTCGCTGACATTATTTACTTTCGTATCAACATTCTCCTTGCTATTCTTGCCGTACTGATACTTGCATTTGTGCCGGAGGTAACTGTAAACTTAATCTGTATTGGTGGCATAGGCTTCTTAGCTTCGTGCATTTTTCCTATAATTTACTCGATGGCTGTACAAGCTCGTCCTGAGAAATCGAATCTCATTTCCGGCTTAATGATTACTGCCGTAGCGGGTGGAGCTGCAGTGACACCTGCCATCGGAATGGCTACTGATGCGATGAAAGGTGATTATACAGCTGGAGTGCTAGTAATATTAGTGTGCGTACTGTATCTCACTTTTTGCGCATTTGGTTTGAAAATTAAAAAGAATGCAATTCTATGAAGAAAGAATTTTTATTATTTGCTGCTTTCCTTATAAGTTCTGTAAACGGACAAAGTGCTAAAAAAGTGGATTTTTTATCTGCTTCACTAAATTACTGTGTGAGTCAAACACAGCGATCTTTAAAAGATTTGAAAGGAGATTCTGCCTATAACTATAGCTTAATGCCTCGTAATGTGCTTTCTAAAGAGCATCATTGGAACTTGCGAAAGGTTACTAAAGAAGAATGGACGGCTGGCTTTTGGCCGGGAGTATTATGGTACGACTATGAACAGACGCAGGACGAATCGATAAGAAAAGTTGCTGAGAACTATACTCATTCTTTAGAGTTTCTTTCGCGAACTTCAGCTTTTGACCACGACTTGGGCTTTCTCGTATTCTCTAGTTATGGAAATGGCTATCGTTTAACAGGTAATCAAATTTATAAAAAGATTATCCTTGATACCGCTGATACACTCGCTACGCTATTTAATCCAACTGTGGGAACCTTACTTTCGTGGCCACGCGAAGTGAAACCTCGTAACTGGCCGCACAATACGATCATGGATAATATGATCAATTTGGAGATGCTGTTTTGGGCAGCTAAGAACGGAGGCAACAAAAAACTTTATGATATTGCGGTTCGGCATGCCGAAACAACGATGAAATATCATTTCCGACCCGATTATACTTCTTATCATGTGGCAGTATACGATACAATAACAGGTAAATTCATTAAAGGAGTAACGCATCAAGGCTATGCGGACGAAAGTATGTGGGCACGTGGACAAGCATGGGCTATTTATGGATTTACAGTGGTTTACCGTGAAACAAAGGATCCACGTTTTCTTGATTTTGTTCAGAAAGTAGCTAATGTATATCTCGATCGACTTCCTGCGGATAAGATACCTTATTGGGATTTCTCGGCTCCTGATCAGCCTAATGCTCCTCGCGATGCTTCTGCAGCCTGTGTGGTAGCTTCTGCATTATTGGAACTCAGCACTTATACTTCTCCTAAAGTAGCTAAGCGATATCGGCATGAGGCAATAACGATGTTGAGAGAGCTTAGTAGTAAGCGATATCAAAGCGGTACAAAAAATCCTTCTTTTTTGCTGCATAGTACGGGAAACTATCCCGCAACTTCCGAAATTGATGCAAGCATTATTTATGCTGACTATTATTACTATGAAGCTCTTTTACGCTTAAAGCATATTATTGCAGGCGAGTAATTTAATTGATATTATTTCTCATCATTTAATAAATATACGCGGATAATTTTGAGAAAAATGAGTTCGTGGGAAATATAAAAGTATTTCTGATAATTAAAAGTTTAATTAGTATTTAAAAAGGGCATTGTGAAATGCCCTTTTTAAGATAACATAGAATAGACCATTTCACATATTTGAAAAATGCGTTTCTCAATTGTGGTACATGTGTTTCAAATATGTGGAAAATGCGTTTCAAATATTTGAAACGGTATACATGAACGCAAATATTGTAAACAATTATTTCATGAAAAAATGAAGATAAACTGACGATTCCAAAATAAGAATCGTCAGTCTAAATACTTGCATATCAAAATAGTATGAGCAAACTGACGATCTGAAGGAAAAATAACGCATTCCAGTAGTGGGCTATAAAGCCACTCTATTTATACTCAGAAGGATTCACTCCAAACTCTTGAAAAAAATGTTTTGTAAAATATCTAGGAGTGCTGTATCCAACCCTATAAGCAACATCGGCAATTGTGTGTTCATGAGTAAGAAGAAGCTTTGCTGCTTCTTTCATTCTTACGGAACGAATAAATGCTACAGGCGATAGAGCAACCAATGAGAGTAATTTCCTATAAAGTCCGGTGCGATCCATTCCCATATCCTTTGAGAATTGTTCTACTGTATATTCAGAATTATCAAGATTTTTCTGTACATAAATTATAGCTTTCTCTATAAACGTTTCATCAAGTTTGTTGAAAACATCTTTCTCAGGAATAATTTCTGTAGACTGATGGAAATCTCGTTGACGTTTGGCCAATAATTCGAAAATATTCCGAATACGAAGTTGGAGGATTTCATAATTAAAAGGCTTTGAAATATAGGCATCTGCACCCGACTGATATCCACTCAGCTGATCTTCATCGCTTGTTTTAGCCGTTAATAAAATAACAGGAATATGTGATGTACGAATATCCTCTTTTATAATTTTACAAAGATCAACACCATTCATTTCAGGCATCATAATATCTGAGATTATTAAGTCGGGTAGTATCTTTCTACTAATTTCCAAGGCTTTTTTACCATCTAAAGCTGTGAAAATTTCATATTCTTCCGAAAGCAAGTCAGCCACGAAACGGAGAAGCGAAACATTATCATCGGCTAAGAGTATTTTTAATTGCTTTGTTGGTTTTTCCGATATCAAGCTAGAGTTTATATGGTTATCTGAATTGCTCTCTTCTTCAATCTCTTCAAAAGACTCCTTTTCTTGTTCCTCGCTATTGCGCAATGGTAACCACACAGTAAAGGAGCTTCCATGCCCTAACTCACTTTCTACAGTCATCAACCCGCCATGAAGCTTGGTGTATTCCATTGCCAAGTTTAAACCAATTCCGCTTCCTGTAGTGCTACCCTGATTATCAGCTTGATAAAAGCGCTCAAAAATATGTGAGATATCTTCTTTTGATATTCCACAGCCGGTATCACTGACTATAATTTTTACGGCCATATCATCGCTGTTAGGCATTCGTTCTTGCTGCTGAGATAAATTTATGATACCCCCCTTAGCTGTAAATTTGAAAGCATTATTAAGCAAATTATTTAGTATCTTCTGTAGTTTATCTTTATCATACCACATAAACAGCGTTTGCTGTTGCCGGTTTAGGTTGAATGCAATGTCTCGTTCCGTTGACAATTCAGAAAATAGAGAATGTGTAGCTTGTAAATATGCGCAAACATCATTATAGGTTAAGTTCAGCTTTTCTCCTTGCATCTCAATTCTTCGGAAATCAAGAAGCTGATCAATCATGGTACGAAGCTCTTTTACGCCCTGAGATATTATATTAAGCCGTTTGAGCGTTTTCTCTTCTGAAATCGTATGAAGCAAATAATCAAGTGGGGTTACTATGAGGGTTAGCGGAGTACGTAGTTCATGGCTTACGTTAGTAATAAAACGATATTTTAACTGGTTAAGCTTTTCCGTCTGAATTAATCTTTCTTTTTCTTGTTTAATTTGAAATTGGCGTTCTTTTCGTTTTATAAATCGTTTCCATGCAATAACAATAATGCAGAGTATTATTATTGCATACAAAATAAGAAATAGATTACTCAATAGGAGAGGAGGCTGGATAACAATTTCCATCACTGCAACTTTTTCTCCCCATTGATGATCAATACCTGCTGCATTTACCACTAATTTATATCTTCCTGGAGGCAGTAAACTAAGATTAATAATACCTTTCCCATCTGTTCCTTTCATTTCCGTCCAGTTTTCATTCCCATTTTTTTCGATGCGATACCGATAATAAGTAAGTTCTGGATTTGAATAGTTTAAAGCTGAAAACTCCAAAGAAATAGTGTTTCGATTATATGGAAGTTCTAAAGAATGCGTATTCGCAATAGATTGAGTAATTATTTGATTGCTGTCGTTAGGTAATATCTTTTTCCCGTTTATTTTTAGTGAAGAAAACAAAGGAGTCAGTTCGATGTGACGCTGCTTCATCTGATAAGGGGAGATCACACTAATGCCATTTACACCTCCAAAATATAATTTCCCATCAGGCATAACACAATACGATCGTTCTGCGTATTCACCCTCTAAAAGGCCATCTCTAGAATCAAAATTTTGAATATATTTAATGGGGAATTCTTTCTTGTTTTGAATAACCATACGAGAAATTCCTTTTGACGTTGTAACCCATAAATAGCCTTCAGAATCTTCTATAATAGATTGAATGCTATTACTAATAAGTCCATCTTCCACATAAAAAGAAAAACTCTTTTTATCCTTAGGCTGATAAAGATTTATTCCATCTTGTGTACCAAACCAAATCCACCCTCTACTATCTCGAATCACACAATTATATTTTCGATTGCTATGATTGAAGTGTGATGATTCTTTTTCCGGGAAAATGATTTTTTTTAAAGCTGTGTCATAAAAGAACAAACCGTTTTGTGAAGCAAATAGAATGCGATGGTCATTCCAAGCTAGTGCATGTGTAATTAATCCAAATTTTTGTAGAACAGGAAATCTTTTACTAAGAGGAGTAAATAACCCACTGTTAGGATCAAATGATCCTGCTCCAAAAGTACGGCTGCAAATCCAATATCCCATTGTTTTAAAGTGATAAATGGAACGTACATTCTCTTCTATCTTTCCTTCTGATGTGTGTATATTAGGATGAAACACCTTGTTTCCCTGTAAACGATAGCAGCCGGTTCGAATGGTTGAAACCCAAATATCACCTTTGAGATCACGCGTTATTGATAAGCAATAAGCTGTAGCTAGGTCAGGGGAAAATAACCGCATTTTCTTAGTGAGCGTGTTGTAGACGAATAACCCATTTGTGGTACCAACTAAGATTTCCTGTCGATTATAAGGAAGTAATGCACGCACATTCTCTTCACGCCCTGTTAAAGATGAATTAGCCTCAAAATTTAACTTTGAAAAACGAATACGGAAAGGACTGTAATAAAGAAGACCTCTATTAAATAGTCCTAACCAAAGGCCTTGATGACTGTCGGTTAATAGACAAGTTACTTTATCTTGAATCAGAGAATTATCTTCCGACTTAAAGGCAAATTGCTCTTGAATTTTTTTCCCATCCTTATTAAATAGATAGAGTCCTTTTTCTCCGGACAAAATAATTTCTCCACGATTATTCTCTTTAATGCTAGTGAATATGTGTGGGCTACTTAAAAGAACTTGCCAAGTTCGTTGCTTAATATGGTAACGCAGCAGATAACTTTCTTTTTGTTCATTATTACAAAACATAAAGATACCGTTTGCCGTTGGAAGAGCTCTTGAGAGTTCCGTGTTTCTATGGTATTTTTGAAGCGACTTGTCTTTAAATAATATCTGCAAGTTATTTGCATCCAAGCAAAACATTTCTCCGCTATGCGTGAATACAAATATATGATTATCTTTCCGTATAACATCATATACAACTTGATTTTTAGAGAATAAATGTTTTATGCAGGTTAATCTTTTTTGTTTTTCTTGATATCGATATAATTTGTTTTCTGTAGTGAAAGCCCAGAAATCGCCAACTTGGTCAAAAAAGAAGTTCCGAATTCTAGCAGATATTTGAAATCGAGTAGCTAGATATTCTTCAGGTTTAGTGATAATCTGCTCCGTATTAAGGTCAAGAATCAAAAAAGAATCAAGATGCTTAATCCAAACTTTTTGATGTGAATCTATATAGTTTCGAAAATCTCCCATATAGTCGAGACTTCTTAAATCATCTGATTTATAATGCAAGGTATTAAATTGTGCTCCATTGTAAATTACTAAACTGCCCTCTGTTGCTAAAAGGATACGTCCATCTGGCAATTCAAGGAGACTGCGTAATTGATTTTCTGGTAATCCGTTTTGAACGTCAAAAAGGCGAAATGTTGTACCTTTCATCTGTAATGCAATACAAGCGATGAATAAAAAGCAGAAAACGAGATGCTTCATTATAAAATTGATTTAATAATAGACAAATATACGCACTTTTTTTTATTAAAAGGTTATTATTTGTTGAAACTTATAGTGCATTTGTTGAAACAAATGCATCAATCTTAAATAGATGCGGCTTTAAATAAGCAAAAATCAACAAATGCACTATAAGTTTCAACAAATGTAACCCATCTTTCAATCGAACTCTCTCTATCTTTGTCCATCGATTTTAAATTTGCGTACATAGTCAAAGTAGGTTTTTATTAAATTGCTTATCAACGATATAATTTCATTAAAATATAAATTATTAATTATGAGAAACAAGTTTTTTACTTTTATATTCTTTCTAATAT
>JAGPIY010000240.1 GCA_018054715.1 Bacteroidaceae bacterium | reverse complement strand
GTCGGCTAGTGCCCATCCTTCGGGGAACACCCCTCCGTTTTTAGTATTCATCGCAGTGGGCCAAGAATACAAAAGACCATACGCATCGAAAGTATTGGCATCAAAGTTAGCATATCCCCAACGACCTATACCACCCCACCAATCCCAGTTATTCTCTGTATCAGCTGCATCAATAAGCTTCGTCATCTGCAAAATTTCCGAACCATCATTATAATGCTTCGTCCTGAGATTCGAAGCCATCCACCAAGTATCCCCAAATTTAATCGTGGCATACACATTACCTTCGTTATCAGTCACTGTCCCTTTTTCAAGAGTCGTAAAATCAATCTGCTGTGCAACCATTGGAAAAACGGAAAGCATGCAGCACATAATAAAAAGTAAGAACTGTTTCATAAGTTAGTATTAAATTGCGATGTTTAGTAAAATAGTTAGTTCAGTCTTTCAAACGTTTATCAATCAACTCGTGCCTCAGATTGCCTTGATACACTTCTTCCAAAGCGGCAGAGGTTTTTTCAAAGCCATACTCTGTAAATACCGACAAATCAGGAAGAATTAATTTCTCGTTCCAATCAATAAATTCAGGCATAATATATCCACTAGCGGCAAGCATCTTACGAAACTCATCCGAATAGAAAATATCGAGCATCGGTTGAACAGCTTCCGTTCTATCCTTTTTCACCATCAAAATCATTGGATTTAAAGGCCGGCCTTCCTGTAGCGAAAGGATCTTTACAGGTTTACTCGATGGAATATGAGAAACCGCTACATCAGGCAATAGACTGAAAGCGGTTCGATTTGGGTTATTCGACCCTAAACGTTTAATGATGGTAGCAAAATGACGGATATCGATGATATTATGTGCAAACTTTTCGATGGCTTTTTCACCGGCTTGCTGCTGAAGGAAAAGCAAAAGAGAAGCACTTCCGGCTTTGCCATGACAACCATGAATGCTCAATTGGTCTTGATATTCGGGACGAATAATTTCAGTCCAAGTTGTAGGAGCAGGTAAATCGGTCTTTACAGAAAGATCCTGCACAATGCTCCAAGAACTGAAAGCCAATACCCCCAACTTGTACTGCTCGATTTGTTTTCTGATTTCTTCAGGCATGGCTCGCAGATTACATTCTTCGGTATAGCCTTCCATCATTCCTGACCAGATAACTCGTTTGTAAAACTTCTCTGAAAACAACACACTAAAACTAGAAGTAAGAATTACATCCGGCAATTCACTTTTACTCTGCACATTCTTTAGTATCTCATCCAATTCCAAAGAAGGACACTCCATTATTTCAGGGCAGTTAATCGGAAAAACTGATTTCTTTGCATTGTATTCTTCCAAATAAGGGATGATCAGTTGTCTGAATGGTACTTTTAACGGACAAGGCATCCAAGCAATCACATTTAGATGTCCTTCTTTTACGTAAGGGTTTGTAGAAACCCGGTTCTGAGGTAATGTTGTTTCCATAATTATTTGTTAAGCTTTTAATTTATAATATAATTCGATATCTGTAAAAAGATAACGTAATTCACTCCATTCTTTAAACTTTATAAACTCAAAAAGCATGCCATTAATATAACATGCTTATAATCAATAAATAACAGAAATACCAATTCTTTATTTACTTACATTTATGAATTATTATTTATACTAACCTACCATAATGTCCTAACGAAATTTGTCTTTTCTTTAAACAAAAAAAGGAGGCACATCCCCATTTAGGGATATGCCTCCTTTACTTAAATTAAGAATAATATCTTATTTCACTACTACCTTAGCAACTTTACCGGCAGCTTTCACTACATAGATACCGGGAGCTAATTGTGCTTTAGCATTAACTGCAGCACCTGATATAGTAGTTACTTCAAAGCTAGTAGCACCAGGTACTACAATGTAACCATTCTCTGCATATACATTAAGAGGTGAAGTAGCATCTTCTGAAATCTCATCGATAGAAACACGATCACATCCAATATAATCAGCACTTACATAGATTAGTTTGAAATCACTTGCAGAAAACCAAGTTCCGGTCCAAGTAGAATGAGTTAAAGCATTCTTCGTAGTAACACCGAATATAAGTTCTTTTGCACCTACATTGATGTTATCAATGGTAACCCAGTTCCATCCATAGCCTACGCCATCGTGTACCAACTTTTCAGCAGAAGCTTCTTCTGCATTTGTCCAAATGTCACCTGCGGTATCTACATTATTAGGGATCTCTACTTTTAGAGTATCAGTACCTGTAAGAGCATATAAGAAAGCACCTGCGCCACTTGAACGAGCTGCACATTTTATTCTATAAGTCGCATTAGGCAAGCCAATGATTGATTGTTGGGCAACATATTGCAATTTACCGGCTGTGCCGTTCCAAGAATCAAGATAACGACGAGAAGTATCGCCATTCCAGTGTTGACCGGTAGCACTAAACGTATTACCATCTGTTTTTGTAATACTCCAACCAGTCATAGCATCTGAATTACCTGTTGCTGTAGTTTCAGGATTTACAATCCACTTATCAGTAAGATCATCACCTGGATTAGCCGGAATACTCTTCAACTCACTAACAGCATCATATAAACTAGCTGTAGCAGCAGTCAATTTAGAAGCATCAGTAATTGTAGTTAGAATAGCTTTCATCGAATTTAAGAAAGTTGTACGAGCATCAGAAGT
>JAGPIY010000239.1 GCA_018054715.1 Bacteroidaceae bacterium | reverse complement strand
CTTCAGTATATGGGCGTTTCTCTTGATGAAGAATTGAATAATAAAATTCACGGTGATGAAGCAGTTATCAGTACTCCGGATTCAAAGGTGAAGGTTGTTGTAATTCCTACCGATGAAGAATTTATGATAGCTTCTGATACTATGCAAATATTGGCAGTTAAATAAGACTCTTTATATAAAATAAAAAGAGGCTCTATAACGAATCGTGTGGGTAATCCCATAAAAAGTCTTACTTTTGTATAATGAATAGTGTTGATATATTTACAATGGCCTTAGGTCTTCAGTCTCCTTGGCATGTGAGCAAGGTTGAGTTTTTAGTTGGTGATGATAAAAATAATGAACTTCATCTTTGGCTTTCTTATGAAGCAGGTTTTAAATTTCCCACTCTCGATGGTAAGTTTTCTACGGCTTATGATACGATTGATAAGACTTGGCGTCATTTGAACTTTTTTCAGCATCGTTGTTATCTTCATGCTAGTGTTCCTCGGGTAAAAAGTGGTGAACATCAAATACATATGGTTAAAGTTCCATGGGCTCGTGAGAATAGTGGATTCACTCTTTTGTTTGAAGCTTATACAATGCTTCTTATTGAAAAAGAGATGCCTGTTTCTAGCGTATCCTGCACTATAAAAGAGACAGCTCCCCGTATATGGAGAGTCTTTAATCATTGGATACAAAAGGCTTTCCAATCGGACGATTTATCTTCCATACGGAAGATAGGAGTAGATGAAACGTCCCGTAAGAAAGGGCATAAATACATCACTCAGTTTGTTGATTTAGATACTCGAAGAACCTTATTCGTTACAGAAGGGAAAGATGCTAAAACCTTTGAGTTATTTGCCCAAGAGCTTCAATGTAAAGGTGGTAAAGTAGAAAATATAGAGCTTGTGAGCATGGATATGTCAGTGGCATTTATAAGTGGCTGTTTATCAACTTTTACCAACGCTCAAATTATTTTTGATAAGTTTCATATTGTGCAATATTTGAATAAAGCATTAGATGAAGTGCGTAGAATAGAGCACTATAACTGTAATCTGTTAAAAGGAGAACGATATACACTTTTACATAAATCATCAAAACTATCAAAGGAACAAATACAGAAGTTAGATCAAATCCTTATATCCTATCCGACAATTGGTGAAGCATACGGCTTTAGGGAGTCCTTTATGGATGTGTTTTGCATAGAGAATCCTGATGATGCGAAAGGGTACTTAACCTATTGGTGTGATGTAGTTATGGATTCAGGAATTCAGCCTTTTAAAAAATTTGTGGGAATCATAAAAGCACATTGGTATGGCATAACCACCTATTTCGATAACAAAGGAATATCAAATGGAATTCTAGAAGGAATCAATTCTAAAATTCAATTGGCAAAAAGAAGAGCTAGAGGATATACAAATGTTGATAATTTTATCAATATGATATACTTTATTGCAGGGAGATTGAAAGTGGATTACCCACACGATTCGTTATAGAGCCAATATTTCTTACCTTTGTGCATCTTAATTCTCTTTTAATAACAAATATGAAAAAACACATTACTTTAATTGCACTGTTACTACTTTCATTAACTGTAAACAGCCAAATCGTTTATCATGATGCCTCCGCCTTCCCCTTATTGGGCAAAGCTACGCAAAGTACAGCAACTCGTTATGAACGCTTGCCCGATTCATTGAGAAACATATCTCGTAAACCATTATGGGAACTGGGGCAGAACAGTGCCGGACTGGCATTGCGCTTTAGTTCCAATTCTACCACGATAGCAGCAAAATGGAACGTTCTTTTGAATCGCAACATGAACCACATGACTCCAACAGGCATCAAAGGGCTCGATCTTTATTGTCTGCAAGATGGCAAATGGGTGTTTGTTAATAGCGGACGCCCATCTGAGAAAGAAAACACGGCAACTATAATTTCTAATATGAAACCGGAAAAACGAGAATACATGCTGTATCTTCCGCTTTATGACGGTATCACTTCCTTGGCTATTGGAGTTGATTCTTTGTCCGAAATATCTCAACCAACAGTTGACTTACCTGTTCGCGAAAAACCACTTGTGTTTTATGGCACCAGTATTATGCAAGGTGGATGCGCTTCCCGTCCTGGCATGGCGCATACCAATATATTGTCACGCTGGTTTAACCGCGAAATTATTAATCTTGGGTTTAGTGGCAACGGACAGTTAGACCTGGAAATTGCAGAAGTGATAGCCAATGTGGATGCTTCAATGTATATCCTTGATTTTGTGCCCAATGCTACAGTAGAGCAAATGAAAGAACGAGCCGATAAATTCTACACAATTATTCGCAGTCGCCACCCGGAAACACCTATCCTATTTGTGGAAGATCCTATCTTTCCACACAGCCGTTTCGACCAACGGATTGCTAATGAACTAAAACGTAAGAACGAAACTATAAATACCTTCTTTCAATCATTAAAAAAACGTGGCGAAAAAAATATTTATTTTCTCACTTCAGAAAACATGATTGGCAGGGATGGCGAAGCCACGGTAGATGGTATTCACTTTACCGATTTAGGTTTTATGCGTTATAGTGAATTGCTATATCCTATTTTTAAGAAACGGATGAAATAGTAATTTCTTTTATTCTACGCATTTACTCAAAGTCAGTCGAGTAGGCCTGAGCATTCCAGCTCAAGCCTCTCACAGAACCGTGCGTGAC
>JAGPIY010000238.1 GCA_018054715.1 Bacteroidaceae bacterium | reverse complement strand
TATACAAAAAGAATGAGATGAACGAACGCTTCTCGCTCACATACGTCTATGAACTTGGCCAAGCGCAAGATAAATGGCTGTCAGATGCAGCAAACTATCTTTCATACCTAGGTACTCCGATGCATACACAGAAGCAACTAAAGCGTGCTTTCTACGAAATGGCTTGCGAGTATTCGATTTCGGTCGGTGAAAACCGTACGTACATCACACTTTCGGGACTGGCAGAACATTTACCCAAAGCAATGGCACTGTTAGAAGAGATACTACACTATGCAAAACCTGACCAAACAATCTATAAGAATTATACAGAAGATGTATTGAAAGGACGAACTGAGCGAAAACTAAATCAGGATCAGAACTTCCTACAGTTGAGGCAATATGCAATATATGGTGAACACCGACCAGGAATGAATTTTCCATCAGCTGAAGACTTAGTAACAAGTACTCCGGAACGTCTCTGTGAAAGTCTGCATTCGTTATGCCGCTATGCTCATCGAGTACTTTATTATGGTCCTGCTACGAAGGATGAAGTAAAAGAGGTAATTGAAGTGATTCACCTTGCACAAGGAAAGTTAGGAACACTAAAGGAAGCCCCTGCAGAAAAGGTTTATACCCCTCTATTGAATGGTAAAAACCGTGTGTTACTTGGACAGTATGAAGCAAAAAATAGTTATCTGGGGACTTCACTTTGCGAAGGTACCTGCTTCGATATCACGCTAGAACCTTTACGTACACTTTACAATGATTATTTCGGCGGAGGTATGAACAGTATTGTATTCCAGGAGATGCGCGAAGCACGTGGATTGGCATACAGAGCTTATGCATTACTGAATCGACCTGATAAAGCGAAACGCCCCTATACGTTTATGAGCTTGATTTTAACACAAAACGACAAATTAAAAGAAGCAACAACGGTATTCGACGGCATCATCAACGAGCTACCACAGAGTGAGGCTGCCTTCGAAATTGCGCGTAAAAACCGAATCGATGCACTTCGCGCAGAACGAATCACACGCGAAGATCTGTTATGGAACTATCTGAATATGCAGGATCTAGGAATCAACTACGACTTCCGCAAAGATATCTACGAGAAGGTGCAAAGTATAACCCTAAAGGATGTATTGACTTATCAACAAAAGATGATTAAAGATCGTCCGAAAACCTATTACATCCTAGGCAATGAAAAAGATTTGAATTTGCCTTTCTTAGAGAGTTTAGCTCCAATTGAACGAGTAAGTCAACGTACTCTTTTCGGATACTAATTCTTACTATAAAGACAATAAAAGGTGCTTCTTCTATCTGTTGAGGCACCTTTTTCTGCTAAGATGCTATTTTTGCATGAATATTGATGTTTTTTTCTAGAAATAGTTGGAAGTTTCAACAAAAATGTTGAACTTTGTAACAATTACAAGAAAGTATTCCGCTTATTATAAAGGAAATACTCTGAATAAAAAAAACAGAGCAATATAAAACACGTTTTTTATTTGAAAAATCTTGATTGAATGTTTTTTAAAAAACAATCACTTATTAAATTTAGTTTGTGGCCTTAACTTTTAGGTACCTTGCAAAACTAGATTTTAAATTCCAAACCATGTAAACAAAAGCTGCTTCATTCGTGAAGCAGCTTTCTTTTTTAGGGAAGTACTTTTATCGATAATTTAGATTTTAAAGACTTTTCGCAGAAGAGGAACTCGAAGGGTAAACTGCACCATAAAGTAGGCGAATATAATCTTCTCAATCCATAGAAGCGGAAGGCGAGCCTCGCCCCACCCTATAGGTTGTACATATTTCCAAGGGATGCAAGTAAGATCAACAAGGTGAAAACAAAGTACGACCAAAGAATATTTTCCGAAGAAAAGCAATGTGCGCCTTATTCCATTTGCACAACGAACTGTAAGAGAAAGAGACTCTGCATGTGCTTGCAACCAGTGTTCAAAAGCACGCATTCCAAGCCAGAGGAGATAACAAGCAGAAATTGCTCCCAACATATCGAAATACCAGAGACGGTAATAGTCGCACGACATTTCCAACCTTCCACGCTGCCAAGAAGTGAACCACAGGGCAAAAGCTACCAAAGGCAATAAACCCTTATTTGAAAAAGGAACATTTGCAGGAGTCGGTAAATCGGGCAAAGCAGATGAATTCGATGAAGCAGATAAAGCCGACATACTAGGAACAAGAGGATCAGCATTAAGGAAGCCTTGCTGTTTCACCCAATAGCCAACATAAAGGAATAGCGCACCGGTAAGTCCGGGTTGGAAGCTCAACGGAAGGAATATTTCTCCATGCAAAGCGAAGCCTATTCCACTAAATAAAAGGCAAAGGAACAAAGGATACTTAGTACGAAGAGCAAGATTTAAAAAGATAGTCGACCAAAACAAAGCCACTAAAAACCAAATAGCCCCTATTGGTGCATTCATTCCCAAAACTCGTGGAGCACCACTACCTAAAGCAATAGCTTTGAGTCGCTTCAATGCTACAAAATCCAGATTTCCTCCAACCTGCCATGCATCGAAAACAAGATAAGCACCAATGAGCAAACCGGTAAAAAGATAAGGTACCAACAGCCGCTGCGCATTTTTCGAAAGCAACGTTTTACATTTCACAGAAGTAAAGCAATACCCCGAAATTAGGAAGAAAAGCGGCATGTGGAAAGAAAAGATGAAATCACGTAACTCCGACATTTTACA
>JAGPIY010000237.1 GCA_018054715.1 Bacteroidaceae bacterium | reverse complement strand
TTGCCTTATTTGTATAGCACGGCGTGGGAAGTAACGAATCATTCGGCCTCGTTTATGCGCGCAGCAGTCTTGGAGTTTGGCGATGATGCACAGACCAAAGACTTGCATGATGAATACCTCTTTGGAAATTCCTTTTTAGTCGCCCCGAAGTTAGAAGCGCTTTCTAGTTCTGCAAGTCGCTCAGTCTATCTTCCTAAGGGAGCTGAATGGTACGACTTCTGGACGGGCGATCGCTATGCCGGTGGACAGACCGTCGAAAAGGCAACACTAATCAATTCAATGCCGCTTTATGTGAAAGCCGGAACGATTCTTCCATGGGGACCAAAAGTGCAATATTCGGGTGAGAAGAAATGGGACGATCTAGAGCTTCGTATTTATGAAGGCGCGAATGCTTCTTTCACCCTTTATGAAGATGAAGGTGATAACTACAATTATGAGAATGGAGCTTATACGGAAATCCCGATGACGTGGAATGAAACCACTCGCACGCTAACCTTGGGAGCACGAAAGGGAAGCTTCAACGGGATGCTTCAGAGTCGTCGTTTTAAATTGGTCTTGGTAGATGCTGCTTTGAAAAAGGCGTTAGGCGATGTGGAAAGTTCTGTGCTAGATACTACAGTAACTTATACAGGAAGTGAATTGAATATTCATTTAGGAGTTTCTACCCCAATAGGGCAAGTAAAAGAACAAGGCACTCAGATAGAAGTGTCTTGTTCAGATGGTGTCCTAACTATTTCTAGTTCAGTGGAAGCCCCGGTTACAATCTACAACACCATGGGGCAGCAACTATTATCAACTCGTGTGGATCCTTATAGCATGGCTTCTTTTTCATTAAAGAGCTATGCATCTGATATCTATATAGTGCGTGTCGGTTCGCAGCGAATTAAGATTACCCGTAAGTAGGGATAATTTTTTAGTAGATTAGTGTGTTCTAGTTCTGAGTTGGGAAACTCAGAACTAGATTTTTTTATGTAAACAGCTATTTCTTATTCAGCAGCTAGAGCCTGTTCGATGTCCGCAAATAAATCGTCAACCGATTCCAGTCCGACAGAAAGTCGAATCGTTTTCGGGCTTACATCCATACTTTTACGTTGTTCTTCCGTAAAGTTTACGAAGATGGTACTGGCAGGATGAATAGCCAACGATTTATTATCGAATAGATTCGTTGCACGGCGAATCAGCTTTAAGCGTCGCATAAACTCAAAACAAGCCTCGCGTGAAGCAAGGTCGAAAGTCAGCATCGCTCCCGGATAAACCCCGAACTGTGCTTTGCTCAACTCGTAAAAAGGATTACCTTCCAGTCCGGTATAATTAACTTGTTCAATTTGTTTCATCTGCTGCATTTGTTTGGCCAACGCCAAGCAAGTTCCGGCTTGTTGCTGAAAACGTAAACTGAGCGTCTCCAAACCCAATGTTTGCATATAGGCCACTTGAGGAGTCATGTAGCAACCAATGTTGCCAAGCATCTCTGTTTTTAAACGTGCTGTAAAAGCAGCAAATTTACCTACTTGTTTTGCTTTTACAGATAGCATAGGAGAACGGCTCCAATCGAAATTGCCATAGTCAACAATCAGCCCTCCTACTCCGGTAGCACCGCCGGATATATATTTTGTACTAGAAATTACTTCAATGTTCACCCCGAACTCTTTTGCATGAAAAGCAGAAAAAGGAACAATCGTAGAATCGCAAATTAAAGGAACTCCTTTTTCTTTGCAAATAGCAGATAGTGCTTTAATATCTACTACCTCTAATTGTGGATTGCTGATAATCTCAAAATAGACCGCACATGTTTTTTCATCAATATTACTAGCAACCTCTTCCGGGTTAGTAAGATCAATGCAACGCACTTCTACTCCGAATCCCTTCAAAGTGTTTTTAAAGAATGAATACGTGTTTCCAAAAAGATGAGAAGAAGTTACAATATTCATCCCGGCTCCCGAAACGGCTAAAAAAGTAGTGCTGATAGCTGCCATACCGCTATTGAGTGCAGTTACACTAAAGGCTCCTGTTGCAGAAGCAACTCGCTTCTCAAAATACTGTACAGTAGGGTTTGAGGTGCGTGAATAAGTGTTTTTAGGCAATCGCCCAGCGAACGCAGCTTCCATTTCTTCTGCCGTATCAAATTCATAAGCAGCTGTATTATATACAGGCATTGACAGAGAATGATAAGCATCAATTTCCATAAAAGGAACGTGAAGAAGCTGTGATTCAAAACTTTTTTTCTTCATATTTTTATAGCCGTTTGAAAATTAAACGCTGCAAAGATACAGGTTTAGAATTAGAAAATTGCCTTCTTTGGGACTATTTTTTTTGCAAAATCCTTGTCTATCTCAATAATTTTAGCGAATATTGCATGTAAGTAGTACATACCGAGATTTAAAAGATAGAATTTATGGGAAAACTAGTTTTAATAAGGCATGGTGAATCGGCCTGGAACAAAAAAAACGTATTCACCGGATGGGTAGATGTCCCTCTGTCGTCTGCCGGCATTTTTGAAGCAATAAAGGCAGGCGAACAACTAGCCCACATTGAATTTAATTGTGTTTTTACTTCGGTGCAAATCAGAGCCATAGAAACCGCAATGATTGCAATGGCTCAAAATAAAAGTAACAATACCGCTGTAATTATTCATTCAGAAGGAAAAATGAAAGAATGGACCAAAATTTACAGCAAGGAGATGCAAGACAGTATC
>JAGPIY010000236.1 GCA_018054715.1 Bacteroidaceae bacterium | reverse complement strand
GAATAAGTGCCGGTGGCATTTTAGGCACATTGATTGTGTCGGTTATCGGAGCAGTGGTCCTCTTGTGGATACTTTCGTTATTTAGCGGACGAAGCCGCAATAATAAATCGGGGATTTAATGTGTTGAATGATCAAAAACAAGAAGAGATGAAAAAAATTTTAAGTGTACTCAGTTTGCTGTTCGTTTCTGTATGCGTATTAACCTTAGTATCATGCAACACAAAGAGTGCTGCCGAGAAAGAGCGTGAAAAGACGAAAGAATCGATGAATGAGTTTATTGACAAAGCAGCCGATAAAACCAAAGAGGGTGCAAACAAGGTGAAAGAGTCGTGGGATGACACGAAAGATGCAGTGGATGCGAAAGCTGATTCGATCAAAGCCGATGTGAAGAAAGACGTTAAGAAAATAAAGAAGGATATCCAGAAGAAGTTGGATTAACGGACTGGACTCAACATGGAACGTAAGTTGGTTTATTAGAAAATAAAGAAACCTCTGAAACGCTTTATCATAAGCTGTTTCAGAGGTTTTTAATACATTTTTTTGGGTTTCATACCATTGTTTCTTTGAAACATCTTCTTCATTATTAACCTTATCAAGACAATATTGAATTTGTTGATTACAGTGACGAATGCTTTGCTCAAACAAATCTAGCATCACTTCTTGTTCGGCAATCTTTTTAGGAGAGTTAATTTAAGCTAAATCAACTCAAAGCATGATACACAAATACTTCCGCAAAGCAGTTATCTCCGCTTCAACAACCAGCTTCTGAAAGTTTTCCGGCAGATGTTCTGTGTGTGACTTCTCTAACGCCATGTAATAGTTTACCTTTGCATCATTGCTACCTTTCAGGGTGATAATGATGTAGCCGTTACGAAGAAGATATAAGTTCATCAAAAGGCGAGAGGTGCGCCCATTGCCATCTATGAACGGATGAATCCGCACCAGCTCATCATGCAGATAGGCGGCAACAAGAACAGGATGTACCTTTTCATTTTCCATTTGTTGAAAACGGAGCATGAAATCTTCCATCTGCTTCTCTATCAGATAAGGTTGCGGTGGCATATGTGTACTACCTGAAATCATAACAGGAACGGTACGATACCTTCCGGCATTCTCACGGTCTATTCCATGAAGGATAAGAGCGTGTATCTCTTTGATGGTACGTTCGCTTATCTCTATGTCTTGTTTGGCAATATCCTTTATATAGTTGATAGCTTCTGTATGATTGATAGCTTCGAGATGTTCACGCATCGACTTTCCCGAAATGGTAACACCTTCGTTCACTACAAGGGCTGTTTCCTGCAAGGTAAGCGTATTCCCTTCTATGCGGTTACTCTCGTATGTGTATTCAATATCCAAAGCATCCTGAATCTTTTTTAAGGCTTCTTTGGGCAACGGGCGCAAAGTGGATAATTGTTCTTTGAGAGCATCCACTTCTTTCAGCAGTTCCTTTATCGCTTCACTCATAGTCATTCTATTTCTTTAATTCGTTCTACTTGCTTATTCAGGAAGTAATCAGCATAAGGCGAATAATCTCCTGTTTCATAAAAAGCGATTAACCCCTTCCTGTAACTCAGCATATCGGCATCCTTTGAAGAATAAACCGGAATAATATCAGCATTCATCAAAGCAATGCTTTCCACCATTCGTGAAGTACGTTTATTCCCATCAATGAAAGGTTGCAGTTTGGCAATGTTGCAATGAAGATAAACGGCTCGCTCCAATGGATTGGCATATTGCTCCTGCTGGTAAAGTATTTCATTCAACTTTGCCCGAATGTCATGCAGATCCTTTGGTGGTATATACGCTGTACCACTAATACGGACAGCCCTTGTTCTTAAACAGCCTGATTCTTCATCGGAAACCAAACCCCTAGAAATGGATTGATGTACTCTAAACAGAGTACGCTCATCTATTACTTCCTGATTCTTACCTTTATTAATATACTCCACTTCAGATATGAAAGTATTATATAGGTTTTTCAGCATCTTGGCATCTTCATACCTCTTTTCGGAAGTAATGCCATCTTTGAGCAATGCTTCTGTTTCTACATAGGTATAAGTATTACCTTCAATCTTACCTGAATAGTAACACCACACTACTGCCAAATCTTTTATTTCATTAGAGCGCAAATCCGATAGCTTAGCTAAAGGATGATTCAATATGAATTGCGCTTTTTCTTGCTGTTCTTTATTAAATATCTGTTCCATAGCTTATGGTCAAATCTTATTATTGCCTATAATACCGCTCGATATGTATACGGGTCACAAATCTAAGAAATAAAATTTAGTCCTTATAATATAAATAGATTTTCTAACGAAAAAGAAGACTATTCATTTGCCTTCTTTAGTTGCATAATCTTTGCGCAACTCAATCTTAATCCTTCCACCACAGACGACGTAAGTAGTTAAAAAAAAAAGGATTAGAAATTTTCATTCTAATCCTTTTTTGCTTTTTGAGGTTCCTGGCGGATTCGAACCGCCGTAGACGGTTTTGCAGACCGGTGCCTAGCCACTCGGCCAAGGAACCCTGATTTTCCGTTTTGCGATGGCAAAGGTAGTACAATTTTTTATACTACCAAAAAATCTGCCTCTCTTTTTTTGGAGTCGCAATCAAGGAATGGCGCGATCGGCTTTGACTGCCTTGCCCGACCATGCTTTTAAGCCGGTCCACTCGGCGGAGGGCGACTTCCAAAAAG
>JAGPIY010000074.1 GCA_018054715.1 Bacteroidaceae bacterium | reverse complement strand
GGCATAGAGAGTGCTGAGGCTGTCTAATAAACCGGTTGAGATGTAATTCGCAGGATCTTCTGAAAAGCTGCCTGATAAGGAAGAAGAATTACTATGGTACTTTCGATAACTTAAGGAAGGAGATAGCGTCATATATAGAATACCTCTTGTGAAAATCATCGAATGATTGGTGCTAATTTGAGTATTTTCACCGTGTGAGAGGCTTTGTGAACGTTCGTAGGTGTCGCCACCTGTTAGGAAATTTACACTATTTGTTACGGTGCTATTATCGCTATTTGAATGTTCTATTTTAGCATTTCCATTTAGGGTAAAGTTCCCTTCTTTATTTTCCACGTTATAGTCTATTCCGGCGACTTTGGATGCTATTAGACCGTTGTTTATATTCGAAGGGCTCCACTCTCCGTTTCTTCCGGGGGTGCGATTCTCATTCAAATTATTCATATTGCCAAAAGCCGAAAGTCGGGAATGTGGGGTGAAGCGCAGAGCAAAGAAACGCCCTAGGTAGCGATCTTTTGAACCGATACCTGTTTCAGCGTTAGCGATCCAACCGATAGAATATTCCGGTTTTAAGTTTACATCCATGACTAGTTCCTTATCGCCTGTATCGCGACCTATAAATTTACTGAATTCGCTCTGTTTGTCATATACTTTTATACTTTTAACCATGTAGTACGGAAGGTTGTCAAGTAATTCTTTTCGGTCGTTGCGGAAGAAATCTTTCCCATTGAGCAGTAGACTATTGACAAATTTTCCGTTTATGTAGATACGACCATCTTCTTTTAATTGCACACCTGGCAATTGTGCAATTAGTGCATCCAGCATGGAACCTTCGGAGAGCTGAAAGGCATCGGCATTGTAAATGATAGTGTCGCCTTTCATGTAAAACTTTATCTTGGTGGCTGTTACCGTTACTTCATTAAGTTGATGGGAATCCTTGGGTTTCTTTTTCAGATAGATAGTTCCTACAGAAAACCAATCTTTCCGTTTATAGAAGGTTGCTTCAATATTGACACAATTTGTTTCGTACCCTCTATGAGAGTAGCGAAGGATGTATTTACCCCCTTTTATTACGTAGAACTCAAAAATGCTTTGTGGATTTTTGCCGTATGTATAGTAATAGGTTTTTGTGGAATCAAGTACGGTGCTATCGGGCAATAGCAACTCTACCTTTGAATTTACAAGATGCTCTTTTGTAAACGAATCAGCCACATAGCCGGAGATCAATTTTTTATTTTCCTTTTGTGCTCCTGCGGTTTGTACAATACACCACAGAAGAACTAGAAGGCATTGAGCTATTTTTATTTTCTTGATCTCCATGTTTCTTATCCTTTCTTTTTCGGCTGTATGTTCAACCGATAAATGGCATGAAGCATTACATAACTGGGGATGACATTATAATAACTTTCTGTACGCCCTTGTGCATTGATTGTGCGACGTACATTAGAGAGGTTGCCGAGTATATCGAAACCATCGAGCATAAAGGTGAGATTGCCATGAAGTACTCGTTTGGCAAGGCGGGCGTTCCAAACCAGTTCGTTGGTATTCATGGAGTGATCTTCATAACCGCGGCGACTGTATTCGGTAAGGTCGGTACCGAGTTGCATGTTCCAAGGAAGTTCCACTTGGCCGGTTAAGCCGTAATTGAAATCTCCCGCATTAATGGTGGTAAAGTCTTCGCGAGTACTCGTAGCATGTGTCCATGCTCCTTTTATTTTTGCACCGATTTTGGTTTTGCTATTGAGCTGATAATCGGCTTTTAAAGTTTCAGTAACGTAAAGTGAGCCTACCGTACTTCGGTTGCTAGTGGTGGTTCCCGTAACGCTTGCTAGATCTACGCTATGATAATAGGCAGCTTGACTGTAGGTGGAGAAGATCAGACGTTTGGATTTGTTGAGAGGGGTAGAGAAGTTTATATTGAGAGAGCTGTTCCAATTTCCATTTACATTATCAGGGGTGGCTGTACGTACACCAGTTGATTTGTCGTATACATATCCCATAGCCACAGCGTTTTGTGTAACGGAGTAGGCTATGGTTGAACTGATTAATTTCTGTTCTTTCAGTTGGTTGACATAGTAGAATGAAAAGTTATGCGTATGTGTGTTTTTCAAGTTAGAATTACCGAGTGTAATATACAGTGGGTCACTGTCGTCTCGTATATTTAACAGATAGGTCATGGATGGAGCGTATGAATTCTTGCTGTAATTGAATTTCATTTCACGCTTATCTTTGTGAGTACGCCAACTTAGTTCTATGCTTGGGTTAAATAGAAAGACGTGACGAGATAAAGTGGTATCAAGGGTGGCTCGTTTATAGTTCAATCGATTGGTTTCAAAGTGCAAAGGAATTTGAATGTCAAATACGAGCCTGTCTTTCTTGCTATTTAAATCTTTTTCTCCGAATATGTTTATGCCGGTTTCGTGTGCAAAATTATATTCACGAGAATAATAGCTATTCTTTGTATCTAAAGCCGATTGCAAGGAGTCGGTAGTGGATGGCAGTGCTCCAAGTTCTCTTTCAGTGGCATTTTCACCCCATCCATTCAATTGATCCAGTCTGTATAAAGAACGTTCGTTTGAGTTATAAGATTGTTGATATTTATAGTAAGGTGCAATAGAAATTTTCTTTTGGGCTCTTAAAAGATACCCTCCCTGTAGTGAATAGTTGTAGTTTTGGTAGGGTGTATGATAGTATTGATTGCGATAATCGACTGTGGAAGATGTTCCGGATGGATAGTCTAATTGATAATGGCTATATTCGTCATTCTTGCTATTAGCATATGAGATAAAGCCACTTAATTGAATAGCATCATCGCTCTGCTTTAGTTTAATATAGGCCAAGGAATTTAGGCGAGTGTTCAAAGAATACCCACTCCCAATGTTGCTTTGTCGAATGCGGTTAATAGCAATGCGGCGTAAAATAGCTCCGGCATTGGGTTCGCTGAGGCTGTCTAATATGCCATTGGGAATAGAGCCGGATGGGTCTTCGGAAAATGTGCCCGATAAATAAGAGGAATGGTTATTATATTTTTTGTAACCTAATTCTGGAGTTAGAAGAAAGATAATTCTCTTGTTCTGTATTTTAAGCTTGTGGTAGGTTTGAAATTCAGTGTTATCGCTGTTGGATATGTTTTGCGATTTGCCATACGTATCGCCTCCGGTAAGGAAGTTGACGCTGCTACTGTTTGTCTTATTATCTGTGTTAGAATATGCAATCCCTGCGCTACCTTCTAAGGTACATTTTCCTTCTTTATCTTCTACGTTATAATCTATTCCTCCCATTTTGGTTGCTTGTAATCCGTCTGTCATGTCGGAAGGACTCCATTCTCCGTCTTTCCCCGGAGTGCGAATTTCATTCAGATTATTTAGGTTACCAAAGAAAGATATTCGAGAGTTTCGTGTGAAGCGTAAACCAAAGAAACGTGCCATATAGCGATCTTCTGAACCGGCAGCTGTTTCGGCATTGCCGATCCATCCAATAGAATATTCTCGTTTTAGGCGTACGTCCATCACGAATTCTTTTTTATCGACATTGCTGCCCATAAATTTACTTAAATCACTTTCCTTCTCGTATACTTTTATAGTATTAACCATATAAGCACCTAGATTCTCTAGCATCACTTTGCGGTCTTTTTTGAAGAAATCTTTTCCATTGAGCAATAGGCTATTTACAAATTTACCATTTACAAGGATACGGCCATCCTCTTTTAATTCTACACCGGGTAATTGTGCAATCAATGCATCGAGCATCGAGCCTTCGGAGAGTTGAAAAGCGTCTGCATTGTAAACAATAGTATCTTTATTTGAGTAGAATTTTATTTTGGTGGCCGTAACTTTTACTTCGTTCAGTTGATATTCTTTGATTTTAGGTTTCTTCTTTATATAGAAAGCACCGAGTTCTATGTAATCTTGTCGATTATAAAGTTTTATTTCAATGTTTGCACAACTGCTTTCATAACCTTCATTCGAAAAGCGGAGAATATAGTTGCCTTCTTTTGGTGCAAAAAATATAAATAATGGATTATTACTTCCCGAATTGTATATTCTTGTTCTGGTAGAATCTATTACTGTACTATCGGGTAATAGCAGCTCTGCTTTCGCATTTATTAGCTTCTCCTTGGTGAGCGAATTGGCTATTTGTCCATAGATAAACTTTTTCTCTTGTGCGCTGAGTACTTGCGTAAAACAAAAGAGACAAACGAGAACCAATAAGTAGTTTCTTTTTTTCTTATTCTTATGTGCAAAATGAAATGCGTCTCTTCTAGTAGAGAAGTTTAGAAAAAAGGTTATAATATTCATCGTATTCGATTTACATGTTAATTTGATACAATAATACGCCAATTTATTTACAATATATTAAAACTTCCTTATGTTTTAACAAAAAATAGTAGTGCAACTATTGCTGCTTAAAAACAATCCTCTTTTTCTTTTAAGGTACACAGATCGATTATAAGCTCATTGTTCCTGAAGATGGAACTTATGCGGTGAGTGCTCAGTTGGCTGCTTTTTTCACAGGAACCATTACGTTGAATTTTAATAATGGCACCACTCTCGTAGGCAATAATACGGTAACTCCTTCGGGGCATGCAAACTATGAGCGTCAATCTCTTGGCACGGTAACGTTGCCTGCAGGTACGTATTTATTACATGTTACATCACAGCAAAGTAATTCGTGGCTAAAGTTGCGCGATTTGGAAATGGCGCGGCTTTAGTTTGCCTTTTTTCAGAGTAATGGTACTACGAAAAAAGCAGTAAATGCTATGATTAACATGATGTTTCGAGTAAATTCACCATTCGGATTTGTATACATCATGGTCATGAATAACAGTGTAAACGGTATAATAATAAATATTAGAAATAGTAGAGCTTTCATAAGCTGGCAAAGGTACTTATTTTTTATCTACTTTGTATACCCACAAAAGTAGGTTTTTTGTTAAAAATATGAAATATGTTTAATCTATTATCAATAGATAGTTGTATTATTGTCGTAGTTTAAATTTTCAGCAGAATGACATGAGTGTTATAATGCTTTTTTGATTATATCGGTTAATATAATAATGCAATTTATTTTGCGATTGAATCAGAAGATGGGCATCTGGATTTGGATTTGTGATGACATGTCTTTTTGATTTTGTGCATTGAGTTGGAGGTGACTCCAGCTCAATGTTTTTTCAATCTTTTATTAGATAGACTAGGTTATTCATGAATGCCCTTACCAATCTATTTATGTTGCCTTAAGAAGCTTATACGCTACCTAGAAAATTAATTTGTGAGCATTTGAAAATGTCTTTCTGATATTAAATAGCTATAAACCAACAGAATGAATGATAGCTTGAACTTCTAATTTGTGAACCTTGTTATAGTTCTATTTCTCTTAAAAATGCCGTACTTTGCAAACGGAATTTCATCCTTTATGGATAAGAGTGAGTTAGAACACAAAATGCTTGATCTCTTGATTCCATTTAATGAATTATTGATAATAAGATATAATAGGTAGTTATGATTGAACCTGAAAAAAATTTCTCAGAGAAAGAGGTTGAGACTGATCTTTTCTATGCATTCGACCGCATTATCCATCAGAGCTTTTATGTGATAAACTGTGCTAAAAAAGAGTTTTTGCAGATTTCTGAAAATAACACATTCTTTTGTGGGCAGTCCTCTCAAAAAATAAAAGAGATGAATTATCAGTTTTTCCAACAATGTATTCCGAGTAGAGAACAGTTGCTGGTGAAAAAGATATTTAAAGCAATTACCAATCTTTTAGTAAGCAGCCCGCCTGAGAAGAAAAAAGATTATGTATTTAAGTGTAACTTACATATTAAAAATGGCGAAGATGAAATGTTCGTTTGCCACACTGCAACTCCTGTGAAACTCTCGGAAAGTGGGGCTGTTGAACTTATGTTGTGTATGGTTTCTTTGCCGCTTAATAAAAAAGTAGGATATTTGGAGGCGTATGATGGTACAACGTATTGGAATTACAACTTTAAAGCAGCTGAATGGGAATGTGCAAACTCCATAGAGCTGACTTCTTTAGATCGTAAGATTCTGTATTATGCGGCACGGGGTCACAATGAAAAAGAAATTGCAGTTAAAGTGAATCTGAGTGTATCGTCCATTAAATCGCATAAGCAAATGTTGTTTGAGCAGCTGGAGGCCAAAAGTACGCAAGTTGCCATCTTAACAGCAATGCAGTGTAAAATATTATAGCTAAACTATCAATCAAACTTATAAGTCCTAAAAACCTAAAAAACGATAGATGACGGCAAATGATTTTTTTACAAATATGAATATGGTGAAGAATATTGCAGCCGGTGATTATAAAAAGCTGGGGTCGGTATATACCATATTGAATGCAATGACTCACCATACCTATCAAAGTATTTATGTGATCGACTATTTCAAAAAAAACTTCTTATATGTGTCGGGAAGTCGGTTCTTCCTTTGCGGGAAGACTCCTGAGGCGGTAAAGAAAGAGGGATATAATTTCTTTTTGAGGCATGTTCCCAAAGAAGAAATACCACTTCTTTTCGAAATGAACAAAATGCTACTTAGGCAGTATTACGCTATTGCCCCGGAAGAAAGATTACATCATACGATTTCTTATAATTTTCATCTTAATAATGATAGATCCAGTTTCTTGGTGAATCGGCGGTTTACTCCACTTGCACTTGCTAAGGATGGACAAATCTGGTTGGCGTTGTGTGTGATGTCGCTTCCTTCGTATAAAGAAGTGGGTTGTCTTGAAATGTATCGCAATCAATCATCGGATTATTTTTATCGTTATTCTTGGGAGTTGCGCCATTGGGTACAATGTGCGAGTGAGGTGCTTACTGATCATGAACGAAATATCCTGATTCTGTCAGCTCAGGGTTTAACGATGAAAGAGATAGCGGAAGCTTTATTTTTGGGCGAAAACACAATTAAATCTTATAAGAAATCGCTTTTTAAAAAGCTCGGTGTGAGCAACATTGTGGAAGCAATTTCTAGGGCTTATTCCCGCAGATTAATTTAAATTATCATTTCATTTTTATAGGGAACATACGATTATTTCAATAAAAAAACCTTTTTTTGTTTTGCTCATAATATAAAATGCACTATATTTGTGCTGTCGACAAAACAAAACAAACGAATATGGATAAGAATCTTTTAAAAAGAGTTATTGCTGACAATCAAACAGAGATTCCCAAATACAAGGTAATTCCCAGAGATTTTACTTTTGAAGATTTTGGAAATTATGTTTTTGTGGGTATCAGACGTGCAGGTAAATCGTACTTACTTTATCAGAGGATGCAGCAGTTTCTTGCTCAGGGAGTAGAGTGGGATGAGATGCTTTATCTCAATTTTGAGGATGAACGCCTTGTGGGCATGGCTACTGAGGATTTAAATCTATTGTTGGAGATTCATTTGGAAATGTATGGCAAGAAACCTATCTTATTTCTTGACGAAATACAGAATATTATAGGGTGGGAAAAATTTGCTCGTCGGATGGCTGATACCAAACACCAAGTTTATATTACCGGAAGTAATGCTAAAATGTTGAGCCGGGATATTCAAACAACTTTGGGGGGACGTTATATCTCTGTTGATGTTTATCCATATGATTTCAAAGAATTTTTGATTGCAAATGGCCTTAACATTACTGAGAATGCTTTGCTCTCAACAGAGAGAAGAGCAGCGGTGCTGAGAAAATTCAACGATTATTTTTATTTTGGAGGATTCCCTGAGGGCGCGGAACTTTCTGCAAAAAGAGATTACTTAACTAGCGTTTATCAAAAGATATATTTAGGAGATATTGCTACTCGCAATTCTGTGGAAAATACATTTGCACTACGGATCTTGTTTAAAAAGTTGGCTGAAAGTGTTAAGCAACCTATGTCGTTCAACCGAATAGCTAATATCATATCCTCCACCGGAGCAAAAGTAGGAACAAATACCATAATAAATTATATGGAGTATGCCAAAGATGCATGGCTTATAAATCCCATACAGAATATAGCCGGAAAACTAGTTGACAAAGAGACGACTCCAAAATATTATTATACTGATAATGGCATTCTAAATCTTTTTTTGTTTGATGGGAATACTTCTTTATTGGAGAATTTAGTGGCAATAAACTTACTACGTAAATATGGTCGTAATGATGCTGTGTTCTTTTATAATAAGGGGATTGAGGTCGATTTTTATATTCCTGATGTGTACACCGCCATTCAGGTTTGTTACAATCTTGACAACAGTGATGGCACATTCGATAGAGAAGTTAATGCCTTACTAAAAGTATCCAAGGTGTTGGATTGCAAAAGGTTGTTAATCATTACACGAGATTCAGAGAAAATATTGGAAATTGGTGATAGAGTTATAGAAGTTGTCCCGGTGTGGAGATGGCTATTATAACAACCCTCTATTTTCGCGACTTTCATCGTCGAAGGAGGATTTGCTTTTTGATTCTTTCGTTTTCTTTCCCTTGTGCAGATGAAGAGTAGCGCGTAGGAAAATCATGTTTTTATAGGTGTCCAAGTTTAAATGAGTTGCTTCGCGGTAGAAATTAGCCTCGGTCAATGAATTCTGTGTTTCACGTACTCCCCATTCTAGTGGAAGAACGTACATAAGTGAAAGCGATAATTTGTTTTTGAAGAACTCTCTGCCTAGTGTGAGCATCCAATAGTCTTGTCCTGACTCGTTATAGCCTTGTAAACGAGGCGACTTAGTCATCATACGGTTGTATTCTAACCCGGTTATTAGGTTGATGTGTGGTTC